>CAMTWD010000001.1:0-13565 GCA_947085365.1 uncultured Nitrospirota bacterium
TGATCTCACAAATGTTGCCTACATGATCTCTGTAAAGAGATTGAGCCTTCTGATAGGTGTGATTTATGGCCATCTATTTTTTAATGAAAGAAACCTTAAAGAAAGGGCTGTGGGGACAGTGCTTATGCTTTCAGGATTTGTGCTTATTGTAAATGCCAGTGTGTAGCGAAGTAATCTTTACAACTGTTACCTCGCCACTAAAAATGTTATAATTTTAAAATGCTCATACTTTTTGACATAGACGGCACACTCATTGATTCTGGCGGGGCCGGGACGCGCTCCCTTAATCTCGCCTTCAGGGAACTTTTTTCTATAGAGGATGCCTTCAGGGATATACAGATGGCTGGCAAGACAGACATCCAGATAATGAAGGAGGGACTCCTTGCCCATGGCATATCAGTTGATGGCAATCTTCCATTGATTATTGAGGCCTACCTGAAAAACTTGAAAAGGGAGATTAACAACCCCTGGAGGCATATAAAACCTGGCGTAAAGGAGTTTCTCGAAAGGTTATCCGAGATGGAGAATATTCATCTTGGACTCCTTACAGGAAATCTTGAAGAGGGTGCAAGGATAAAGCTTGAACCTTTTGATCTGAATAGATATTTTCCAACAGGTGCCTTCGGGAGTGACGATGAAGACAGGAATAAACTCCTTCCCATTGCCATAGAGAGATTCAGGAATCTTACAGGCATAGAATTCACACCGGAGCAATGTATTGTGATTGGAGATACACCAAGGGATGTCTTCTGTGCAAAACCATATGGTGCCCGATGTATCGGAGTGGCTACAGGCCCTTACTCAATAGAGAGCCTCCGCTCTGCTGGTGCAGACAAGGTCTTCCGTACCCTTCAGGATGCCGGTCACCCTCTCAATATCCTGACTTAGAGTTTGGCGGCAAGGTAATAGTTGACGATTCATTATCAGGTTCAATATGGACTACCACATCCTTTATAACAGGGAACTCCTCTTTTAATCTTTCCTCCACCCTGTCTGCAATAGCATGGGCATCCTGAACAGAGATCCTTCTGTCTACCTCTAAATGAAGGTCAAGAAATACACACTCCTTTGTGCCCCTTGTCCTTATGTCATGACAACCCGTAACTCCCTTCACCTCCATAACAATTCTGCAGATCCGTTCTGTATCCATCTGGACAGCATCCACAAGTATATCTACAGAACTTCTAATAATATTGTATCCAAGCCGTGCCACAAACGCTCCAACAATAAGTCCTATTATGGCATCTGCCTGATGGAGGCCTGCCTTTGTAAGGAATAATCCTGCAATCACACCTATGGTTACAAGGATGTCTGAGCCTGTATGTCCTGCATCTGCTAAAAGAAACTCACTCTTTAATTCCCTGCCCTTTTTTATCTCATAGCGATTTACAAAGATATTTATTGCAAGGCTTACTATCATAATTCCAAAGGACAGCGCTGTAATCTCCGGTGCAGTCTTTTCAGTCAATGCCCTGATGGATCTTTTAATGATCTCAATACATGTAAGGATTATGAGAATCCCGATACAGACACTAAGGATGGTCTCAAACTTCCTGTGGCCGTAGGGATGTTTCTCATCAGGTGGTGACGAGGAGATGGTAATACCTATAAGGCCTATCACATTTGAGAGTCCATCGTAAAAGGAGTGAAAACCATCAGAGATAATTGCCACAGAACCTGTTTTGTAGCCAAGGATGATCTTTGCCCCAGAGACAATGCTGTTTAGAAGGAGTGTCAGATAGAGAACCCTCTTAATCCTTTGGATCCTCTCCATTGCAGACCTCTATCATCTCCCTGTTTTCGAGAATGGGTTTCCATCTTCCCTTAAACTCATCAAATCCTCCCTCCTCTATTGCCTTTCTCATCTCTTTAAAAAAGTTCAGGTAGAAATAGAGATTATGGATTGTATTGAGCCTCATGGAGAGGATCTCCTTTGTGAGAAAGAGATGCCTAAGATAGGCCTTTGAGAAGTTCCTGCAGGTATAGCAATTGCATTGAGGATCAAGGGGTGAATTGTCATATTTAAACTCTGCCCTCTTTATACTGAGCCTTCCTCTACTGGTAAAGAGTGTTCCGTTTCTTGCATTTCTTGTGGGCATGACACAGTCAAACATATCAAATCCCTTTTCCACTGCGTAAAGGACATCCAGGAGATCACCCACACCCATAAGATATCTGGGAGAATCCTCCGGCATCACCTCTCCGAGATAGTCTATTATCTCATACATAAGTTCCTTTGGCTCATCAACACTCAGGCCTCCCACGGCATAACCGTCAAATCCAATCTCAACAAGCCTCTCAAGACATTCCAGTCTCAGGTCTTTATACATGCCACCCTGGATTATCCCAAAGAGTGCCTGACCGGGGTTTTTAAGTTCCCTGCATCTTTTTGCCCATTTCAGTGTAAGATGCATTGACCTCATAGCATACTGATAATCTGCTGGATAGGGCGTGCACTCATCAAAGACCATGGCAATATCTGAGCCAAGTATTCCCTGTACCTTCATCACCTCATCAGGTCCGAGAAAATGTAACGACCCATCCACATGGGAACGAAACCACACGCCTTCTTCAGTAATCTCCCGGAGGTTTGCAAGGCTGTAGACCTGAAAACCTCCACTATCGGTAAGTATTGGGCCAGGCCATCCCATAAAATTATGAAGCCCTCCTGCCTTTTCTATAACATCTATGCCAGGTCTGAGATAGAGATGATAGGTATTTGAGAGTATTATCTCAGCACCGATCTCTAAGAGTTCATGAGGAGATAGGGCCTTTACTGTAGCATTAGTTCCCACAGGCATGAAGGCAGGACAATTCACTATACCCCTCTGAAGGGTCAACTTACTCAGCCTTGCCCTTGAATCCTTTTTTATTAATCTAAATTCCATCACGAGACAATAAAATTATTATATACTAAAAGCCTAAGGTGGCGAAGGTAACAGTATCAGTGGCGAGGTAACAGTGCGTGGTGGCGACGTAACATTTGGGCCTAACCAGAAAGAGCCAAGATACGTATTAGATCAAAATTCCCTGTCCCCGAAATGGGGTATTGGTTAGATCATAATTTTGTCCCTGAGGTTAAGATTCTTGCACCTCGGAGGTGCAGGTTTACCTCCGCTACCCCCAAAAATCTTTTATTTTTTGGGATCCCTATCCCCTTTGGGGAGAGAGTCCCTATTTTCTTATTCCCTACCGCTACCCCCAAAAATCTTTGATTTTTGGGGGACCCCTCTCCCCTTTGGGGAGAGGGCGAGGGTGAGGGGACCATCAAGGGAGAGGGGACTATTGGGAAATTTCTATCTCTCGGTAATATTTACTAAGGGACAGTAATTTTGATCTAACCAGAGGTGATTCGGGGACATTTTTTATGATCTAATGCGTGATATTGCCCTTTCAGGGATAAATGTATTATCATAATTAGATTTTAGAGGGCAGGTAGCTCAGTCGGTAGAGCAGGGGCCTGAAAAGCCCCGTGTCGGCGGTTCGATTCCGTCCCTGCCCACCACTAAAGAGGAGAAATAGGAATGGAATCTCTTATCCCCTTTCTTATAGCTATTCATGTAATCCTGATAATCCTCTGGATAGGCGGTGTCTCCTTTGTGACGATTAATATATTCCCTATCCTTATGAAGATGGAGGACTCCTTAGAGAAGGTCAGGTATTTTCAGGCAGTAGAAAACAGGTTTGCCCGCCAGGCAAGACTCTATCTCCTTTTAACCGGAATCACCGGTGTTCTAATACTTTTTCTTGAGAGGGGATGGTCAGTGATCCTGAGCAGGCAAGGTCTGGGGATCCTTTTAATGATAATTGCATGGCTTCTCTATCTGATGATCCTTACCTTCGAAAAGGGATTCTTCAAGATGCTCTTTAAAGATGCCCAGTCACAGGATGTATCAAGGATCTTCTTTAAGCTCAACCTCTTTCACTGGGGTATCCTCACCATAAGCCTCCTTGCTGTCTTTTTTGGGGTGTATCTGGGACACGGAGGATGAATCTATAGAGAGGTTCTTTATTGGTGGCGGGGTTTTATAGAAGGAGGTTTCCATGACTGCTGAGATATCAGGTTTTCTTCAACAACTTGCCCTTATGGCTGTTCCCATATTAATAGCTGTTACATTTCATGAGCTCGCCCATGGTATTGTGGCTGATAGACTCGGTGATCCCACCCCAAGGATGGCTGGAAGGCTCACCCTTAATCCCATAAAGCATCTTGATCCCATAGGTACTATAGTATTTATTGTGACAAGGACAATCGGCTGGGCAAGACCTGTTCCTGTAAACCCCTACAATTTCAGGGACCCCGTAAGGGGGATGATTTATGTCTCTCTGGCAGGACCTTTAGCAAATTTTTTGATTGCCTTTATCTCCTCTCTTATATACAGGATTGTCCTTGGACTTCAGGCCGATCCACTCCTTGCCGACAGAATCCTTGTGCCACTGGCCCTCATGCTCAGATACACAGTTATACTCAACATCGGTATAGGTCTCTTCAATCTCCTCCCCATCCCTCCCCTTGATGGGAGCAAGATCCTCATGGGGTTTTTACCACCGAGGATTGCCATGACCTACTCAAAGATTGAACCATACGGATTTTTTATACTTTTAATAATGATAATCCTTGGAATTGTTAATATGATCATCGTGCCCCTTGTCTATCTGATGGTGAACCTGCTGATATGAAAGCGGCGATTTTAGTGGCGATGTAGAAACATTATCTTCCTGTTTTTATCCTTTCTAAATACTTTTTTGCCTTTTCGTTTGAAGGGTTAAGTTCAAGGGCCTTCTGGAAGGAGGCCTCTGCATCTTTGAGGGCCTTCATCTTTATATAAATCAGACCGAGATTTGTGTAGTATTCTGAAGAGGGTTTAATCCTTAGGGCTGAAAGCATGGCCTCCTGAGCGAGGGAATAATCGCCTTTCTTCATATAGGCGAGGGCAAGATAATTTCTTGCCTCAGCATTTCCTGGTTCTGCCTTAATTATCTCTTGAAGATGTGTTATGGCATCACTGTATCTTTCTGCCTTTATCAATGAGATAGCCTTTTTAAGATCGAGATCTTTTGGTGGCGAGGTAACAGTTGGGGTCTCACAGGGGGGAACATTCGTTCCCCCCTGTGTACCCCCAACAGTTGGTGGCGAGGTAACAGTAGATTCACCTTTTAAGCTCTTTATATATCTCTGCCTTGAAGAAGGGTCTTTTAAGGTATTGTAGGCCTCTGTGATGACCTTCACAATGGATAAAAGCCTTTCTTTAAGTGCTGGATCTGGGTAATTGTAAGATTTGTCAGGATGATATTCCCTCGTTAGTTCAAAGTATCGTTTTGTAATCTCTTTTGTGCTGGCCTCCTCAGATATCCCAAGGATTTCCAGGTAATTCATGGACCCTATCCTTTTGTAGAATTCATTTACCCTCTTTATAAAGAGATCCTCCTCCATATGTACTGGTTTAAATATCTCATCTATGGAGAGCGTTACCAGCTCTTCTTCCTCTCTGGGTTTTACCTCCTCAATGATTCCAAGGGCATACAGGGTATAAAGGGTCTTGAGGGCCTCAAAGGGACTTACCCATGCATTATCTATAATCTGTTTTACAGTCTTTTTCCCATCTACGAGGGTGAGAATCTTTTTATCAATATCGGAGAATTCGATATCTTGAAAAAGGGTTAATGGATTGGAACTCAGCCGAAGTATAAGGTTGTCTGGAATCTGCCTTTTAAGCATGCTCCAGTTTGTAATCCTCCTGATCCCCTCATAAATAAGATTGCCTATGCTCATCTTGAGTGTTATCACCTCTTCTGTGGGCAGGGGACCCGGAAGGAGTTCATACTCACCATGGTCAAGGTTAAAGAGGCTATAGATGATCTCCCTTACCTGATATTTTACGCTCCAGAATAGTTCCTTTGGTGTGAGATAGCCAAGCTCTACCAGGATTGTCCCTTGGCGTTTCCCTGTCTTCTTCAGTAGTTCTACGGATCTATCATATTGTTCAAGGTTAATCTTTCCTGCCTTCAGGAGCATCTCACCCAGCCTGTCATCTTCGAGGGTTGATGCTGCAAATATGGCATCACCTTTCTGGAAATAGACCTTTTTTGTGAATCTCTCGGTTGTTACAGAGAGAATACCTGTGAGGGCAGCCTTATTCAGGCTGATAAATATCCTTGCTACCGGATAATCGGAGAGGTTTCCTTTAAGTGGTATATCCATATAGTTTACTGCATCAGGGTATCCTTACTTTAACCTCCTTACCGTGAATCTGTAAACCTCAAATTCTTCATCCTCTCTTATCCCTGCCTTCATAAGGGCTATGGATAATTGCTCTGCCACCGTATCCACCCCTTCAAGATCAGGAAGTAACACCCCCTTTCTTATTCCGCTTGATACAATAATACCATATCTCTTGGGGTCAAGCTCATTCAGATCCTTTATCTTTTCTGGAGGTGAAAGGATATCAACAGAATAGGTGAGTTCAGGAAGTTCCTCTTCCGTAACAGGCATAAACCGTGGATCTTCTGTGGCAGCAGCAATGGCATTTCTTATCACCTCCTCTGCAAGATTCTTCGTGGCAGGGTAGATGGTGCCTATGCATCCCCTTAGCTGTCCTTTCTTTTTTAGAGAGACAAAGGCACCTGCCCTGATCTTCCATTCTTCAGGGAGGTCAGGAGGAGGTTTTATAATCTCTCCTCTCCTTATATAACTTTCGATTGCCTCTTTTGCCAGTTTAACGAGTGGATCCATTTATGCCCTTCTCATTATAGAATAATCTGCAAGGAAGAGTAGTTCTTGGAGGGCTTCCGAATCAGAAAATACCGCTGAGAGTTCTGCCTTTGCCTCCTCCACAAGCCTCTTTGCCTTCATATAGGCATTTGTGAGTGAGTTATATTCCCTGAGTTTTTCTATAAGCCATTCAAGGTCTCCATCATTAGCCCCACCCTTTACTATCTCCTTTATCCTTGTCACATCCTCCTCTTTTGCCCTTTTTAAGAGATCTATAAGGGGAAGGGTTATCTTGCCCTCTTCGAGATCCTTGCCGAGGTTTTTACCAAATTCCCTCTCATCAGAGGTGTAATCCAGGATATCGTCAGAGATTTGAAAGGCAACACCCACCTTCATACCGAAGTCTGCAAGGGCCCTTTTCTGTCTGGTTGGGAGGTTTCCCAGGATTCCCCCAATCCTGCATGCAGAGGATATAAGGGCACCTGTCTTTGCCGAGATTATCCTTATATAATCTTCTTCTGTTATCCCAGGGTCTGCCACCTTGCTTAACTGGAAGAGTTCACCCTCTGTCATGGCTGTCGTTGCCTCTGAGAGGGCTTCCATAATCTCCTGATTTTTGAAGCTCACAGCCTCTTTAAGGGCATTGGAATAGAGAAAGTCTCCCACAAGTATCACTACCTGATTACCCCATATATGATGGGCTGCTGTCTTTCCTCTTCTGATCTTTGCATTGTCGATTACATCATCATGAAGGAGGGATGCTGTGTGGATGGATTCTATAATTGCAGCCAGTCTTATCCTCTCTTCACCTCTGAAGCCAGCAAGCTCTGAGCTTACTAAGAGAAATAAAGGCCTTATCCTCTTACCACCTCCTTCAATTATATATCTTCCCATCACAGAGAGTAGGGGCAGATCGCTCCTGAAGAGTGAGAGGAGTTCCCTTTCTATGCGGATCAGCTCTTCCCTGTAAAGGTCTGTGAGGGTTTGGAATGTGAGTTCTCTCTGATGGATAGACTTCACAACTGCTTCTCCAGATCTTTTATCTCTTCCGGCCTGAAGATGCCCTTCTCCGTGATAATACCTGTTATATACCTTGCAGGCGTCACATCAAAGGCAAGATTTTTGACCTTTACACCCTCAGGGGCAATCCTCACTCCCATTATGGTGGTGACCTCTTCAGGAGGCCTTTCCTCAATAGGAATATCCTCTCCATCCTGAAGGCTGAAATCTATACTGCTCAGTGGTGATGCCACATAAAAGGGTATATTATTCTCCTTTGCTAAGACAGCAAGGGTGTAGGTTCCGATCTTATTTGCCACATCACCATTCCTTGTTACACGATCAGCTCCCATTATCACCATATCCACAAGTCCCTTTCTCATAAGGGCTCCAGCAGAGCTGTCAGTGATGAGGGTGCAGTCAATGCCTGCTGAGATGAGTTCAAGGGTTGTGAGCCTTGCACCCTGCAGGACCGGTCTTGTCTCATCCACAAAGACATGAAACCTTATCCCCCTCTCTTTTGCTATAAACATTGGTGCAGTAACAGTGCCATAACCACCTGTTGCAAGACTGCCGGCATTACAATGGGTGAGGAGATGGGATTCCTCCTTTATGAGAGATGCCCCATGAAGGCCTATTGCCCTATTTACCTCCACATCCTCTTGGAGTATCCTTATTGCCTCCTTTTTGAGCAGATCCTTCAGTTCATCCACAGTAACACCCTTATTTGAATCTATTACACGCCTCAGTCTCTCTATAGCCCATCTTATATTTACTGCTGTCGGCCTTGACTGGAGCATCCTTTCCATAATGGAATTGAGGGACTCAAGAAAGAGTTCTTTGTCCTTTGTCTTCAGGTTCAATGCACCGAGGGCAACCCCCATTGCAGCAGCTATCCCTATGGCAGGAGCTCCCCTTATGCGTAAACCCTTTATCGCCTCTATGACTGAAGGATAATCCCTGCATTCAATATATTCAATCCTGTGGGGAAGTTTTGTCTGATCAAGTATCAGGACCCTTCCATCCTTCCATTCAATACTTTTAAGCATGGTTTATTATAACATTAGTTATAGTGGCGAAGTAACACAGATAATATTTGGGTAATAACAGTTGGTGGGATTTTGCCTCTTTGAGGAGTATATAATAGAGAAGAGGGATGCAGAAGAGGGGTCTTCAAGAGAAAGGGTCATACAGGCTCCGGATCTCACCTGAGTCCGCAAAGGAACTCTTTCATCTCCCCATACATGACCTCGGAGAGATGGCTGATAAGATAAGAAGGGAGATTCATCCTGAGGGGATTGTCACCTTTGTAATAGACAGGAATATCAATTATACAAATGTATGTATAAACAGGTGCAGGTTCTGTGCCTTCTGGAGGGATCGGAATGATCCTGAGGCCTATGTCCTTGATATGGACACGCTTTTGAGAAAGGTTGAGGAGACTATTCAGGCAGGCGGAACGCAGATATTAATTCAGGGTGGAATAAATCCTGATCTGGATATGGATTTTTATACAAAGATGCTCAGGGCAATAAAGGAGAGGTTTGATATAAATATCCACGGGTTTTCTCCTCCTGAGATATGGTATCTTTCCAGAAGACATCACCTTACTTTAAGAGAGACCTTAATGATCCTGAAGGATGCTGGTCTTGACTCCATTCCTGGTGGGGGTGCAGAGATACTCTCTGACAGGGTGAGGGAGAGACTAAGCCCCAGAAAGATAAGGTCCTCTGAATGGCTTGAGGTGATGGAGGAGGCCCACAGGCTGGGGATGAAGACAACAGCAACCATGATGTTTGGAGCTGGGGAGGAGATAGAGGATATAATCGAACACTTGGAAGGCATAAGGAGACTTCAGGACAGGACAGGTGGATTTACAGCCTTTATCCCCTGGACATACCAGCCTGGTAATACAGGGCTTGGTGGAAGAAAGGCAACGGCAATGGAATATCTGAGGGTTCTTGCAATCTCACGGATTTATCTGGATAACATAAAGAACATCCAGGCCTCATGGGTTACCCAGGGAATGAAGGTTGCCCAGCTTGCCTTGAGATTTGGAGCCAATGACTTCGGTTCCACTATGCTTGAGGAGAATGTGGTCTCATCCACTGGTTCCAGGGTAGCTGTAAGTTCTCCCTCTGAGACCATAGAGATCATCGTTAACACCATAAGATCAGCAGGATTTATTCCTTGCCAGAGAGATACCTATTACAATATCATTAGATACTGGTAAGATTGATTTTAACAGTTGAGAATGATAAATATTCTCTTTGAGGATTCCATCAAACCAAGCAAAAGGGAGACCTTTACAGAGGTCTTTTTCCGAAAACAGAAGGAGAGTCATCTCATCGAGCTTCCTGATAGAAAGAAGGGAATTATTATAGGGATTGATTTCCCTGAGAAGGTGAATCACAGAAAGGCAATTCTTATTGCGAGACAGATCATATATCTTTCAAAACAGAACAGGATCAAGAGGCTTTCCCTAAATTTTCCTGATTTCTCCTTTCCGGCACTACACCTATCCGCTGAGGAGAAGGCAGAACTCCTTGCAACAAACTTTGAGATGGCAAACTTCGAATTCATAAAGTACAAGACCCCGCCTGAAGAGGGATGGAGTTTTGTAGAGGAGATACTGATAAAGGGTGTTGAGGAGAAAGGGATTAAGGATTCCTTCAGAAGAGGTCAGATTATCGGGGATGGAGTGAATCTCATGAGGGGTCTTGCTAACACACCCGCAGGAGACCTCACACCAGAGGCCTTTACTAAAGAGGTAAGGAGGATCCTGAAAAAAGGACTGATAGGTATGAAGGTCTTTGGTAAGAGGGATCTTGAGAGGATGAAGATGGGAGGAATCCTTGGTGTTGCGAAGGGTTCAGATAATGGACCAAGGTTTCTCGTCCTCACCTACAGGAATGCCGGGAATGAAAGACCTGTTGTGCTTGTTGGTAAGGGGGTGACCTTTGATAGTGGGGGCCTGAATCTGAAGCCCTCTGAGGCAATGGCAGAGATGCATATGGATATGTCAGGAGCTGCCTCTATTGTGGCAGCCATGAAGATTGCCTCAGACCTGAAGATAAGGAAGAATATAACAGGCCTCATACCTGTTGTGGAGAATATGCCCTCAGGCAGGAGTTATCATCCAGGAGATATCCTCAGGAGCCATTGTGGAAAGACTATAGAGGTCATGAATACCGATGCTGAGGGAAGGATAATCCTTGCCGATGCCCTCTGCTATGCAAAGGGGCTTAAACCCTCAATGATTATTGATGTAGCCACACTTACTGGGGCAGCCACAGTTGCCCTTGGCCAGAGGGCTATGGCAGTCTTTTCAAATAATGAGAACCTTATCGAAAAGGTGAAGAGACTGGGTGAACTGAGTGGTGATTATGTATGGCCCATGCCTTTATGGGAGGAGTATGAGGAGGATATAAAAGGCACATTCGGAGATGTAGCAAATACTGGCAAGACGAGATATGGTGGTGCCATTACAGGTGCCACTTTTTTGCATCAATTTATAAAGGATGCAGGTATTCCCTGGCTCCATATCGATATGGCCCCGAGGATGACATCCATAGAGGGAGAATATCTTTCAAAGGGCTCTTCCGGAGCTCCTGTGAGATTGCTTGTGAGGCTGTTGAGAGAGGAAGAACTTTGGTCTTAAAGATTGACTTGAAATAAATTGTAATTAAGGTTTAAAATATAAAATCCTTATTTACGAATTTCTGGCAGGGTAACAGCTTGTTCCCTCGCCACTAATGAGGTGATAGCTTGAAAAAGAATATTATTGACAGAATATGGGATTTCTTCAGCTCCATAAAGCTTGCAATAGTCCTCTTCCTTTTAATTGCCTCAACCTCGATAGTTGGAACTGTTATAGAACAGAGGGCTGCACCTGAGAAGAACATTGAACTCCTCTCAAGGCTATTCAATCCGGATGTGGCTCCAACAATTTACAGGGTCCTTGACTTCCTTCAGTTTACAGATATGTATCGTTCCTGGTGGTTTGTGCTGTTACTGATGCTCTTTTCTGCTAATTTAATTATATGCTCCCTTGAGAGACTGCCAAAGGTCATAAAGATTCTGCGTGAGGAGATGAGGCCGATACCTGATGAGGTCTTTTCCTCCTTGCCTTTAAAGAAGGAGATAGTAGTAAATAAAAAGATCGAGAGAGTGAAACAGAATCTCAAGGATATCCTTAAAAGAGACGGGTTTAATCCTTCTGAAGAGGGTAATCAGCTATTCTCCCAGAAGGGTGGATTCTCGAGACTGGGAGTCTACATTACCCATCTCAGTATCCTTATAATCCTTGCTGGTGCCCTTGTAGGGATATTCTTCGGGTTTAAAGGATATCTTAATATCCGGGAGGGTATGGCCTTTTCAGTAGCCTTCAGCAGGAACATGAATTACACCCATGAAGATGAGCTTATGATAGAGAGGATTATCGATGCGATGAACTCTGCTAACGGAGATCTTAAAGAGGCATCCTCAAGGCTCGGGATCACCCCTGAGAAATTCAGGAGGGTCCTCAGACAATATGGTATTGAGCCCCTTGGATTCGTTGTGGACTGTAAAGACTTCGAAGTGGACTTTTACGGGCATTCTGACATGCCAAAGGAATACAGGAGCCTCCTTGTTGTGAAGGATAAGGATGGAAGTTTTGAAAAATGGATTGAGGTGAATGACCCGTTAAGATACAAGGGTTATACATTCTATCAATCCAGTTATGGAATATGGCCCGGGATAACGGGTATATTTAAATTCCGGTTTATCTCCAAAGATGGAAACACGGTAGAAAAGGCTGTCAAGCCCTTTGAGGAATTCGACCTTTTCAATGGACTTAAGGCAAAGGTTGTGGATTTCAGTCCAGCCCTTGCCTTTGACGAGACTGGAAGACCCTTTACATATACGGATCAGATGAATAATCCCGCTGCCTTTGTGGAATTCAATAAAGAGGAATTCAACAGGTGGATTCTTAAGAGATATCCCCAGACATGGCAGTTACCTGACGGCTCAATGCTCCAGTTCCTTGATTACTGGGGAGTTCAGTATACAGGACTTCAGGTGAGGCGTGATCCAGGGGTGTGGCTTGTCTATCTTGGCTGTGGGATAATGGTTATTGGGCTCTATATCACCTTCTTCATGAGCCACAGGAGGATATGGGTCAGGCTCTTGCCTGAGAAGAATGGGACGAGGCTCCTTATTGGTGCTTCAGTGAACAGGAACAGGGAGTCCTTTGAAAGGCACCTTGAAAAGATCCTGAAGGAGGTTATAACAGTCTGAAAGTAGTTAGGCAAGCAAGTGCAATTTTAACTGGGCAACAATAGATGTTAACAACTATGCAAAAAACAAAGAAACACTCAACTGGTATGGACTAAGAAAAGTAATATCCCTGAATAAAGAGCCAAAAGCATGATAACAGTCCAGGCAAAGCTTATATTCTCAAGTAGAGAAGACAGGCAGGCAGTGCTGGATCTGATGAGGAGATGGTCTTCCTGCATGAGATATGCCTACAACAGGCTTTTA
Organism: uncultured Nitrospirota bacterium; assembly: GCA_947085365.1. Lineage (GTDB taxonomy): Bacteria > Nitrospirota > Thermodesulfovibrionia > Thermodesulfovibrionales > CALJEL01 > CALJEL01. The sequence continues at coordinate 13,235 of CAMTWD010000001.1, forward strand.
GAAGGCAAAGACAGAGAGACATTGAAAAGAGACCTCCAGGGAATCTTTAACTTAAACTCCAGGTATGTAGACGATGCCATTGCCAAGGCTAATGCTACCTTGAAATCATGCAAAGAACTGAAGATCAATCCCGAAAGGATAATCTTTGGCACCAAAGAGCTCTTCTTGAAACTAAAAAAGAAACATCTAAACGGTAATAGGGGAGATGAACTGAAAAGACAGTGGATCGAGAAGCGTCAGGGGACACTCTATTCCAGAGGAGACAAATCAAAACAGGGCAACCTGAACCTCAGGATAGAACAAAGAGGAGAAAAACTCTACCTGAGAATAA
>CAMTWD010000002.1:0-7529 GCA_947085365.1 uncultured Nitrospirota bacterium
ATGGCTGGATCAGGGTTTCCCCCATTGTCCAAGATTCCCCACTGCTGCCTCCCGTAGGAGTCTGGGCCGTGTCTCAGTCCCAGTGTGGCCGTCCGTCCTCTCAGACCGGCTACCCGTCTTAGGCTTGGTAGGCCATTACCCTACCAACTACCTGATAGGCCGCAGGCCCATCCCCAGGCGGCTTTCGCCTTTGGTCATAGGCCTTCAAGCCTATGACTTTATGTGGTATTAGCCACCGTTTCCAGTGGTTATCCCACTCCCAGGGGTAGGTCACCTACGTGTTACTCACCCGTCCGCCGCTGGGTTAAACCTATGTTGCCATAGGCTTAACCCCGCTCGACTTGCATGTGTTAGGCACGCCGCCAGCGTTCGCTCTGAGCCAGGATCAAACTCTCAAGACAAACTCTTCTAAAAGCCTACCCATGTTTTCAAAGAGCAACTCCCCGCGATACCTCTCTGCTATAAGCCTTGCGAGGCAAGGTCTACAGGTGGGTGCCTTGGAAGATGCTTAGGCTTCCCCTCACCTCATGGTTCGGGGCATGCACACCACAATCTTCCGCTGGCTCCCTAACTCTTGTTGTTCCCTCGGCTTACTTTAGCAGAAAAAAGGTATCGCAGAGAAAACAAAAGGCATGTTAACCTTTTAGGGTAACATCCTTAGGATTTAAAAGAGCAAATTTTTAACGCCTTCTAATCAATTATATTTTACCATTTCTGTAGAACTTGTCAAGGGGCTTAAATAGGCAGAATCTGATAAATTTAATTAAATTTTCCTGAATATTCCAGAAAAACTCCATTTTTCTGCATCTTTAGAATACTCTAAAAAGATTAGCCATGTTTTTTAACTCATCCACTGGCCTCCTCACAGGCGTGATGAGATAATCCTTGTATATTTTAACATATATCCTTCCTTCTGATGGCGTAATCTTTATTGAACCATCCCGCGATGTGATATAGCAAGGGGTGTTCTGTAATAAGGAAAGAACCTCCCTATGAGGATGACCATGGGGATTCCCTCTTCCAGCACTTATAATGGCAATCTCTGGAGAGACCATGTTAAAAAATATCTCATTTGCTGAAGATCTGCTTCCATGATGGGGAACCTTCAGGACATCTGCCCTCAGGACACTACCAAGGTGTATGAGGTCATCCTGTGCCTCCCATTCGATATCTCCTGTAAATAAGACTGAGAGGTCTTTTGAGATAAACTTCATAACGAGGGATAAATTATTCTCTGCAGTATAACTGCTCCCATAGGAACTGTAGAATCCTTTGTAAGGATGGAGGATGAGGAATGCATATTCATTAGTCTTCAATATATCTCCTCGTGAAAGGACCCTCCTCTTCAAGAATGGATTCTTCTCAGAATAATCAAAGAATCCGTTGTCCCATATCTCCCTCACAATAAAATCCCTCATTAACCTCTCAAGACCCCCTGTATGATCTGGATGGGGATGGGTTAAGACAAGGGCATCAATAATCCTTTTTGCTCTATATCTGAGGTAAGAGGAGACCTCAAGCCCATCCCTTCCTGTATCAATAACTATTACCCTGCCATCAGGTAATTCCACAACAGCTCCATCACCCTGATCCACATCCACAAAGGTTATATGCAGTGACCTGTCCGTCCTGAAACAGAGGATCAGGACAAGAAGAAGAAAAAGGATTATACCGGGATACCTCCATCTCCCTTTTGAAAAGATGAATAAAAAAAGGGCTCCGTAAAGAAGGATTATCAGAAAGGGGGCAAAGGGAAGGACAGGTATCTCAGCATACCTGAAGGATGCAAAAAATTCTATTATCTTTAAAGTAAGTTCCATGAGCCTTTCGGGAAGATTGCCAAGGAAGTAAAGACCTGAAAAGAGATAAAACAAGGAGATAAAAAGTAGCATGGGCACTATTACAAAACCCACAATGGGCGTAACAATGAGATTGGAGAGAAGTCCTACAAGAGAGATATAGTGAAAGCAGTAGGCAATCACTGGAAGCGTGCCCATCGTTGCCGCCAGTGAGATGAGAAAGGTCTGCTTGGGCAGTTCTATAATCTTTTTAAGAATTGATCTATCTCCTGAGGGTCTTTCCTTATGGAATCTCTCCAAGAAGAGTCCTATAAAAAGGACTGCTGAAAAGGAGAGGATAAAAGAGAGATCAAAAAGGGATACCGGATTGATGATAACAATTATCAATGCAGCAAGGCTCAGGCCCATAAACCAGTAATATCTCCTCCCTATAAAAAGTCCCAAGAGAAAACAGAGGATCATGAGAAAAGACCTTAATGCCGGAATCTGCATCCCCGAAAGCAGTAGATACCACAGTAGAAAGGGAATTGTGAAAAGGACTGATAGGAGATTAACGGATACATAGGTGGTCAATTTATGAAAGGTATTGTAGGGTAAAAGAAGGAGAATCCTCTTAAAGAAGAAGAATATAATCGTGAAGAGAAGGCCAAAGTGGGTGCCTGAGATAGAAAGGAGATGAGAAAGGCCTGTCTTTCTGAAGGCCTCCCTTACTTCAGGTTCAATCTCCCTATGTCCTGTTACGAGGGCCCTTGCAAGACCTCTTGACCTCTCCTGGAAAATCTTTCCAAAAAGATCATAAAGGATGAGCCTCTGTTTCTCAATTATCCATCTAAGGCCTTCTGCTCTCTTAATTCCATCTATCCTGATAGATCTCGCATTATAAGAACTCTCGATAAGGCCTGGCACAAGCCCGTGTCTCTTTCTACTTAAATGGAGCAATACCTCTGCCTCTGAGCCTGGCTCTATTACTGCCTCTGTATAAATATTCAAATAGGATGGACAAGGTCTTACATTACAGCTCTTAAGTAAAACCTTATATCGAAGTTTCTGAGAAGGGGCCTTCTCCACAGATAGAAAGATTGCCTTGGCATAGATCTCCCTTCCTACTGTGGCATCTCCCTTTATATCTTCTAAATTCAGGTCTTCTGCCCTTATAAATGAATAGAGGATGCCTGCCAAGAGAAACAGGATCTTCCATAAGTCCTTTCCCTTGATAAGTAAACCTGTAATAACTACCAAGGCAATAGAGAGAAGAACTGGGAAATAGGGTAAAAGATGAAAGATAAAAACACCCAGAATGAAATATAAAGGGGTTAGAAACACCCATCTTATCAATCTATAGTGCCTGCCTCCCTTTTAACGCACTCTTCAAGGCTCGAGGCAATCTCCTTAATCAAGGTCTCATCCTCTCCCTCTACCATTATTCTTATCTTCTGCTCTGTACCTGACCTCCTCACTAAGACCCTGCCCTTTCTGCAGAGCCTCCTTTCAGCCTCCTGTATCTCCTTCATCAATTCGGGAAGATCTTCAGGCCTCAGATTGTCCCTTACAGGAACATTTATCAATACCTGAGGATAGAGTTCTATATTTGCTGTCAGATCATGAAGACCCTTTTCCTTCTTCTTCATGAGATAAAGTATCTGGAGTGCTGTAATGGGTCCATCACCTGTAGTATTGTGATCGAGAAATATAATATGGCCAGACTGCTCTCCTCCAAGATTATAATCTCCTTCAATCATCTTTTCCACCACATATCTGTCGCCTACCCTCGTCCTCACCATCTCTATACCCAGACCCCTGAGATAATTTTCTACACCAAGATTACTCATTACTGTCGCCACCACCGTCTTCTTTTTTAATCTGCCCTCTGTCATCATATCCTCAGCACAAATAGCAAGGATATGGTCACCGTTAATCACATTCCCCTTTTCATCCACAAATATGGTTCGGTCGGCATCACCATCATGGGCTATACCTATATGACTTTCTGTTTCAAGGACTGTCTGCCTGAGGCCCTCTATGTAGAGTGAACCACACCCTTTATTTATATTCTTTCCATCAGGCCTGTCATTTATGGATATAACATCTGCACCCAGTTCTCTTAAAAGCCAAGGTGTGACCTTGTAGGCTGCTCCATTGGCTGAATCCACCACAATCCTCAGGCCTTCAAGATTGAACCCCCTTGGAACAGTGGACTTGATATATTCTATGTATCTTCCTATTGCATCTTCCAGTCTGAAGGCCTTTCCAATATCGTCTCCAGAGGGTCTTCCATTGAAGAGTTCTTCGCTCTCTACAAGCCTCTCAATGGCCTTCTCTATTTCATCGGGAAGTTTAAATCCATCAGAGGAAAAACATTTTATACCATTATCTTCGAAGGGATTATGAGAGGCCGATATGGCTATGCCGGCATCAACCCTCAATGCCCTTGTGAGAAAGGCAATACCAGGAGTTGGAAAAGGCCCTACAAGGATCACATTCATACCCATAGAGCATATTCCAGAGGTGAGGGCGCTCTCAATCATATAACCTGAAAGTCTTGTATCCTTCCCTATGAGGATCATATTCCTTCTGCCAGGCCTCCTCAGTACCTTTGCTATTGCCATGCCTATCCTTACCACTGTCTCTGGTGTCATGGGATGGGTATTAGCCTTACCCCTTATACCATCAGTTCCAAAAAGGGTCATACCCTCCTCCTTAGGTGTATCTTTATCCTTACTGTTTCTGGATTCAGTCTTATGTAACCCGGGGGTGGCTCCAGTGAGACATCGATGGTCCTCTCCCCGGTAATCCCCTCAAGAGATATCTCTTCTGTCTTTACATAAGTAATCCTGCCTATCTTTGATTTAAAACCCTCAATCTCCACAGTGGAAGGTTCAATTATCAATCCTACAATCCTCTGATCCGGCGAAAGTCCAGACAACTCTGCCTTTACGGGAACCCTTCTCAGGACAATCTCATCAAGCCTCAACTTTATAGATTGGGGTTCAATGGCTGTCACAGTAAGAGATGGGGGAAGCATCACATCCTTTGCACTGAGATATATTATATTCACTCCCCTTTTTGCCCTTGAAAGATCAAGAGAGACCTTCACATCATAGGGTTTGAGATTTTTAATTATCTGTTCAAAACCCCTAACAGTCACCATAACAGTATTATTACTCTTATTCTCCACTCCAAGTCCCTTGGGAATATATTTAAGCTCAATAGGGACATTTATGGTGATCTCTGTCTGACCTTTTACCACAACAAAAAACCATAATACTATGGCTATTAAAAGGGAGGCAAGCTTCAGAAGGGGATCCCTCTTGATGAGATTTAAGGCCTTATGATAAGGTTTCATCCCTCTCCTTTAATCCTTCCTTTGCAGAGAATAATTCAGTGAGAAGGTCCCTCAGTCTTCCGAGGTCAAGATGGGTCTTCAACTCTCCCCTTATGGCCACCGAGATCTGACCTGTCTCCTCTGATACGATTATCACTACCGCATCTGTCTCTTCACTCAAACCTATACCTGCCCTGTGCCTCGTCCCGTAGGTCTTACTGATATCAGCACCAAGGGCAAGGGGAAGAAAACATCCAGCCGCCACAACCCTGTTGCCCCTTATAATGACAGCTCCGTCATGCATGGGTGATGTGGGATGGAAGATACTCAGGAGGAGCTCCTTCGAGACCTTTGCATCAAGGGGTATGCCTATCTCTATGTAATCCCCAAGAGAGATCTCCCTCTCAATTACTATAAGGGCACCTATCTTCTGCGAGGCTAAGTTAAGCGCAGCCTTCACTATCTCATCTATTGACTTTATCTCCTCTGCTGAGGTGAGCCCAAATATGGATGAACCACCCATCTGGGCAAGGGTCTTCCTGATCTCTGGCTGAAAGATTATTATAAGGGCAAGGAGAATCTGACTCCAGAAATTATGAAAGAGCCAGTCCACTGTATAAAGCCCGAGACTCCTTGAAAAGAGCGACCCCACTAAAAGGATGGCTATGCCGAGGATTATCCTTCCTGCCCTGCTCCCCTTTTTGAAAAAAAGGAGAAACCTGTATACTACAAAGGCAATTATAAGGATATCCAGGATGTCCTGCCACCTTATGGGATAAAGGGAAAACATCTCACATTATTATAACCCAAAAGACCTCCCCAGAGATTTGCCTCAGAGAGTGGTAATGTGTTAATCTTTAAAGGCAGTGGCTAAAAAGAAGATCCTCATAGTGGAGGACGAAAGAAAGATCTCTGAGGTTGTGAAGTCTTACCTTGAGATGGAGGGATTCACTGCAGTTATTGCTGAAACGGGCAATGAGGCACTCCAGAGGATAAAGGAGGATTTCGATCTCATAATCCTCGACCTGATGCTTCCTGATATTGATGGAGAGACCATATGCAGTTCCATAAGGGAATTCTCGGATATACCTATCATCATGCTCACAGCAAAGAGCTCTGAGGAGGAGAGGATAAAGGGACTGGGAATTGGTGCGGATGACTATGTGGTAAAACCTTTCAGCCCGAGGGAACTCGTCGCAAGGGTTAAGGCACTCCTGAGAAGAACGAGGAGAGATGAGAAGAAGGTCCTCTCTTTTAATAAGGGACTCCTGATTATTGAGACCACCTCGATGGAGGTGAAAAAGGATGGAAGGATTGTTACCCTTACCCCTACGGAATTCAAGATATTACTCCTCCTTGCAGAAAATCCCCAGAAGGTCTTTACACGCCTCCAGATAGTGAATACCGTGCAGGGATATGATTTTGAGGGATACGATAGGGTTATTGATGCACATATTAAAAATATAAGGCGTAAGATAGAAGATAATCCACAGAAACCTCTGTTTATCAAAACCGTTTACGGTACAGGATACAAGTTTATCGGAATACCTGACTGATGAAGACCAGGATATTCCTTGCTTTCCTGCTCGTAATCTTCACGGCCCTCCTCTTAAATTTTATATTTGGATGGCTGATTATCAGGGACTTCAACAATTATATAAGGAGTGTAAAGGAGGACCAGTTTTACTGGATAGTTGCCTCTGTGGAAGATGGATATTCTAATGGAAGATGGGATAGGAGATCCCTTTCTGACTCCATTCACTGGGCAATGATGCTGGGATTTGATATTAAGATACTTGATGAAAAGGGCAGAGAGGTGATCTCATTAAACGATGTAATGGATAGACTTTCAGACCCCATGAAGAAGAGGATGGAGGGGCTTTTCCATATCCATAAGACAGGGGGAGAATACAAGTCATATCCACTTCATTTTAAAGATAAAAGGATTGGAACACTCCTTGTCAGATCCTTCCAGAAGGATATATTAAAGGAGAAGGAAGAGATCTTCAGGGAAAGGGCTAAAAACTTTGTTTTTATCTCATTGATCATCGCAGGAGTCGGTCTTTTGGTTATAGCCTTTCTTTCCAGCCAATACCTTTCAAGGCCAATAATGAGACTGAGGTCAGCAGCAGAAGAGATCTCAAAAGGCAATCGTGATATCAGGATAGATATCACTGGAAGTGATGAGATAGGAGACCTGGCAAGGAGTTTTAATGTAATGGTGGAATCCCTTAAAAGGGAGGAGGAATTAAGAAAACACCTCATGTCAAACATTGCCCATGAACTGAGGACACCCCTTACAATTATCAAGACACATATTGAGGCCATAGAGGACGGGATCATCAGGGACAGGGATAAGGGACTCGAGAATATAAAGGGCGAGATCAACCGCCTCATAAAGCTCATAA
>CAMTWD010000003.1:0-8057 GCA_947085365.1 uncultured Nitrospirota bacterium
CGAGAGAGTCCCTGTTTTCTATTCCCTCTCCCCTTTGGGGAGAGAGTCCCTATTTTCTTATTCCCTCTCCCCTTTGGGGAGAGGGCGAGGGTGAGGGGGGACAGTTAAGGGAGAGGGGACTATTGGGGAATTTCTATCTCTATTTTTCTGGCGAAGTAACAGTTGTGAGACCAGAGGAATCCCTGATAAAATAACAGAGCTATATTAATATAATTTTTAACGGAGGATATGAAAATGAGGATTGTTGTCTGTATCAAACAGGTACCTGATTCTCAAGAGGTGAGGATAAATCCTGAGACAGGTACCCTCATAAGGGAGGGAGTCCCGAGCATCATAAATCCTTATGACCTTCATGCCATTGAGGCAGGACTCCAGATAAAGGAGAAGATGGGGGGGAAGGTCACAGTGCTCACCATGGGGCCTCCGCAGGCTGAAAATGCCCTGAGAGATGCACTAAGTATGGGTGCTGATGAGGCAATCCTCCTGACAGACAGGGCCTTTGCAGGTGCAGACACATGGGCTACAGCCTACACACTCTCGAGGGCTATAAGAAAGATAGGAGCTGATATCGTTATATGTGGAAAGCAGGCAATAGATGGAGACACAGCCCAAGTTGGCCCTGAACTTGCAGAGTTTCTTGATATACCCCATGTCTCCTATGTGAGGAAGATAGAGAATATTACGGAAGGCTCCATAACGGTCCAGAGGCTCATGGAGGATGGCTATGATATTGTAGAAAGTAGCCTTCCTGTGTTATTGACTGTAGTGAAGGAACTGAATGAACCACGACTTCCCTCTTTAAGAGGAAAGATGGCAGCCAAAAAGGCAGAGATTAAGAAACTCGGTGCAAAGGAGATAGAGGCTGATGAATCCCTCGTGGGTCTCAAAGGATCACCCACACAGGTAAAAAGGATATTTGCTCCAGAGTTAAAAAAGGATCGCATCATGCTTGAAGGTTCACCAGAAGAACAGGTCCAGAGACTGATTGAGGAATTAAGGAGGTTGCAATGCCTATTGTAATTAAGAGTGAGATATGCACAGGCTGTGAGAACTGTATAAGCGCCTGTCCATATACAGCAATTCTGCTTAAGGATGGAAAGGCCTTTATCACAGAATACTGTCAGCTCTGTAGGGCCTGTCTAAATCTCTGCCCTGAGGGAGCTATCGTAGAGATAACTGAAGGTGCCGAAGTAACAGTTCCCAGTGGCGAAGTAACAGTTACAGAAACCTCAACCTACAGGGGTGTGTGGGTCTTTGCAGAACAGAGGTATGGAAAGGTCTCTTCAGTTGCCTTTGAGCTACTTGGGGCTGGCAGGAGGCTCGCTGATGAACTGGGTGTTGAACTCAGTGCTGTGCTTTTTGGTGCCCCAAAGGAGGAGGCTGAAGAATTAATAAAATACGGAGCAGACAGGGTATATCTCGCTGATGATCCCTCTCTTGAGAGATTTAATGACGAGCCCTATGCAAGGCTCCTTACATCCCTTATAAATACCCACAGGCCAGAGATAGTCCTTGCCGGTGCAACCCCCCTTGGAAGGTCCTTCTTTCCAAGGGTGGCAGCAACTCTCAGGGCAGGTCTTACTGCTGACTGCACTGCCTTTGATATAGAGAAAGGGACAAGGAATCTTCTACAGACCAGACCAGCCTTTGGTGGAAATATAATGGCCACTATAATAACACCCTCCTCAAGACCACAGATGGCCACAGTAAGACCGAGGGTTATGAAGAGACTCAAGCCTGATCCCACCAGAAAAGGGGAGATCATCTTCGTTAAAGCTGATGGTATCCCCTCAAGGACAAGGGTTGTAGATAGCATTAAGGAGGTATCGGAACTGGCAGTAAATCTCCAGGAGGCTGAGGTGATAGTGGCTGGTGGAAGGGGACTGGGTGATCCAAAGGGATTCAAGATGCTGGAAGAACTTGCTCTACTCCTTGGAGGGGCTATTGGTGCCTCAAGGGCGGCAGTGGATGCAGGCTGGATCTCCTATAGTCATCAGATAGGGCAGACAGGGAAGACGGTATGCCCTAAGTTATATATTGCCTGTGGCATATCCGGTGCTGTGCAACACTTAGTGGGAATGCAATCCTCTGATATAATAGTAGCTATAAATAAAAATCCGGAGGCTCCTATATTCAATGTGGCAAATTTTGGTATTGTGGGGGACATCTACGAAATTGTCCCCCTTCTCATAAAAAAGATCAAGGAGATGAAAGGGGTATAGGTCACAATACCTGATGGCGAGGTGATAGGTGAAGGTGAATGGCATTGCCTTTGTATTTCCCGGACAGGGTTCCCAGTATGTTGGGATGGGTAAGGACCTCTATGAGAATTTTTCGGAGGCAAGGGATCTCTTTGAAGAGGCCTCTGAAACCCTTGGTTACAATCTTTCAGAACTATGCTTTAACGGTCCAAAGGAATTGCTTGACAGGACATCCCGCACACAACCAGCAATATTAACAGTAAGCATTGCCGCAACGAGGATATTTGGAAAGTTCTTTTCTGAAAGACCTGCCATCCTGATGGGCCATAGCCTTGGTGAATATACAGCCTGTGTTGTGGGAGGAGTCTTTCAATTCAGGGATTGCCTCAGGATAGTTGAGATGAGGGGAGTTTTTATGGAGGAGGCAGTTCCTGAGGAGATGGGCCTGATGGCAGCAATCCTTGGCCTGGAGAGGTCAGAGGTCGAGGATATCTGTAAGGGTATAAAATCAGGTTATGTGGCACCAGCAAATTACAATTGCCCTGGCCAGATAGTGATATCTGGTGAAAGGGAGGCAGTCTTAGAGGCTGTAGAGTCTGCAAAATCAAGGGGTGCAAAGAGGGCTGTTGTGCTAAATGTAAGCGTCCCATCTCATTGCAGATTGATGAAGCCAGCCTCAGAGAGGCTTAAGGATCTTCTCAGTGGGTTCAGGATGAGTGATGCCCTTGTTCCTATTATTAATAATGTAGATGCCCTCCCGGTAACAGAGGCCCAGAGGATAAGGGATTCCCTTATAAGACAGCTCCACTCCCCTGTCCTCTGGGAGGAATCTATCACAAAGGCCCAGGGCATGGGTATTGATACATTTATTGAGATAGGACCTGGAAAGGTCCTTTCAGGCCTCATAAAGAGGACAGTGCCTGGGGCAAGGATATTTAACATAGAAGACAGGGCAAGCCTTGATAAAACCCTTGAAGGGATCATTAAATCATGAAGGTTGAAAGGAGAGGCAAAGAGATCTGTGATGAAAAGAGGAGATTCAGGCGTATCAGGAGGGAAACGCCTGTTACTGTAATAAGGGGTAATGAGGAATTTCAGCTCAGGCTCTTTGATTACACCCCCTTTGGTGTGAGGATTAAGGCAGGGTCGATCTTCTCACCTGGTGAACCTGTTGAATTAATCATAGACAATTATCATCTCAATGGAAGGATCGTCTGGGTCTCTCCAGATTATACAGGGATCAGTATTGATGGACCTGTAGCAGGAGACCTGGGGATTTACAGGCTCTGGGACCTTCTTATCGGATTAAGACGGGCTCAGAAGACAGGGATCCTTGAGATCACCTCAGGGGAGATAAAAAAGAGCATATATATAAGGTCAGGAGAACCTGTATTTGCCCGCTCAAACATAGAAGATGAAAGGCTTGGAGAATTCCTCTTAAAAAAGGGCCTCATCACCCTTGATGCCTACCATCACTCAGTAGAACTCATGAAGAAGACAGGGAAGAGACAGGGTGCTGTGCTTGTTGAGGCAGGTTATCTCAAGGCAGAGGATCTACCAAAGGTGGTGATGGCCCAGATTGAAGAGATTATCAAAAATACCTTCAAGCTCCTTAAAGGCACCTTTGAATTTAAAGAAGGCCCACTTCCCACCAATGAGATAATAACCCTCAGGCTCAGTCTTGCAAACCTTATCTTCAGGGGTATAAAAGGCATTAATAGCTTTCAGTTTATCAGATCAGAACTCGATAACCTCGATGCACGGCCAGTCCCCTCAAGGGATCCCTATCACCTCTTTCAGGAGATCTCCCTTGATGATAATGAGAGAAGGATACTCTTCCTTGTGGATGGAAAAAACAGAATCAATGATATAATTAAAAAATCAGGTCTCAACCACTTTGAGACCTTGAAAATCCTTTACGGACTTCTGAGCACAAGGATTATAGAATTGAAGAAGGATGAAGTGAGTGAGGAGGAAGGGATCTCTGTGGAGGAGATATTAAAGGAGAGCGGCGTTACCCAGGAGTTTCTGAGAGAGGTTGAGGAATTATATAAGAGATGTGACCTTATGAGCCATTATGAGATCCTCGGTGTAACTGATCAAACTGATGAAAGGGAACTGAAAAGGACCTATTACAGACTTGTCAAGAAGTTTCATCCTGACAGATATTACAGGATAGGTCATGATGAGCTGAAGAACAAACTCTCAAAGATATTTGCAAGGATAAATCATGCCTATACAGTCCTGAGCGATAAGATTAAGAAAAGGGAATACGATGAGCAACTTTCGAAGACCCTCCATACAGCTGATACTGCTACAGAGAAGTTTGAGAAAGGCTTTGAGTTTTATATGAAAAAGGACTACAATAACGCAGCCACCTTTTTTGGACAGGCTGTATATCTTGATAGCCTGAAACCAAAGTATCATTTTTACTATGGCCTTGCCCTTAAAGAGACTGGCAGATATAAAGAGGCTGAGAAGGCCTTTCTTAAGGCAATAGAGTTATGGCCACAGAATGCCGATTATGTGGCTGAACTTGGATATCTCTATCTGGGGCTTGAGATGAAGCTCAGGGCAAAAAGGACCTTTGAGAAGGCCCTTAGTATTGACCCTGAAAACAGGAAGGCAAGGGAAGGCCTGAAATTGAGTAGTGAATAATGGTGATCTATATCATTAAAGAGATTCCTTTCCTCCTCTGGGGATAACTATTATACAGTTACCTCGCCACTAAGGCTATAGCTCCCTTATCCTCTCCTCCTCTTCCTGTTCCATCTTACACTCTATACACATGGTTGTAACGGGTCTTGCCATCAACCTCCTGATGTCTATCTCCCTGCCACATATCTCACACAATCCAAAGGTACCATTCTCAATTCTCTCCAGTGCCTCATCAATCTTCTTCAGTAGCTTCTGTTCTCTTCCTCTTAATCTCAACAGGAAGTTCCTCTCTATCTCCATTTCAGCCTGGTCACCAAGATCAGGATAGAGGATTGCTGCTGGCATATTATTTATAGTGGCCCCTGCCTCACCAAGGAGGATACTCTTCTGTCTGAGGAGTTCTGCCTTTATGGATTTTATAGCCTCTTCCCTGGTGGGTCTGCCTTGCTCCTTACTTAGTGGTGAAGTAACAGTTGTCTTCTTCTTCGGTTCTACCGATCTTTTAAGCTTGTCTTTCTCTTTACTCCGTCGTGAAGTAACAGCTGACTTCCTTGCTGATTGTCCCCCTTTTTTAGTCCTTTTAATAGAAGCCTTTTTTCTGGTTTTCGCCATCCTTCACCTCTTGAGTTTTTTTACTGTAACAGAAGAATCCTAAAATAGTCAATTCCCTACCTCTTATCTCACCAAGTAGTGGTGAGGTAACCTTGACATTCAGAGATGATTATTTTATAAAATAAACTAATCCTTTAGTGGCAAGGTAATATCTGAGGAATTCCTGAACAGATTTCTGGGATGGTTCTATGAAAAGACCTCCAAAGATTAAAGCAGGAGAAAGTAATGAAGAAGATAAGGGTTGCCATAGCTGGTGTTGGTAACTGTGCCAGTTCATTAATCCAGGGTGTGGAGTATTATAAAAGATTCCGAAAGAGCTTAGGACTCATGCATTATGACCTCGGGGGATACACTCCCGAGGATATAGAGTTTGTTGCTGCCTTTGACATTGATGAAAGAAAGGTTGGTCAGCCCCTTAATAAGGCGATATTTGCCAAACCAAACTGCACAAAGACTATATGGAATGATATACCTGACAACGGTGTAATCGTCCAGATGGGAGAGATCCTCGATGGGATATCAGAACATATGGAGGAGTATCCCCCAGAGAGGAGATTTATCCCTTCAAGACAGAGCCCCTGTGATGTCGTGAAGGTTCTCAGAGATAGCGGTGCCGAGATACTCCTGAATTTTCTTCCTGTTGGCTCCCAGCTCGCAACAGAATTCTATGCAAGGGCCTGCTTAGAGGCAGGGGTAAGCCTTGTAAACTGCATACCTGTCTTCATTGCCTCAAATCCTGAATGGGAAAAGAGATTCAGGGAAAAAGATATCCCCATTATAGGTGACGATATAAAAAGCCAGATAGGTGCAACCATCATCCACAGGGTCCTAACAAGGCTCTGTGAAGAGAGGGGGGTTAAGATTGACAGGACCTATCAGCTCAATATGGGTGGAAATACAGACTTCCTCAATATGCTCAACAGGGCAAGGTTGAAATCAAAGAAGATCTCCAAAACAGAGGCTGTGAGATCACAGATACAGGAGGGAATCTCGGATGAGAATATCCACATAGGGCCTTCTGATTATGTGCCGTGGTTGAATGATAATAAGATATGTTTTATAAGGATAGAAGGAAGGATCTTTGGAGATATTCCCATAAATCTTGAATTGAGGCTCTCAGTAGAGGACTCTCCTAATAGTGCTGGAGTGGTTATTGATGCCATAAGGTGTGCAAGGATTGCACGGGATAGAAATACAGGAGGTGTCCTCACCTCTGCCTCTGCCTATTTCATGAAACATCCTCCAATTCAATACAGTGATGAAGAGGCAAGAAAGATGGTAGAAGAATTTATCCAGGGCAAGAGGTCACACTGATTTGCTTATTGCAAGACTGGGACATTTCCTTGATAAACCATTACGCGGTCTTTCCCTCAGAATCAAGATACATCCAAATATCCTGAGTTTCATCGGCTTTTTAATTACACTCCTTTCTGCCATCTCCATACCCTACTCTCCCCTTTATGGCGGACTCCTTTTGATGGGTGGAGGTCTCTTTGATATGCTTGATGGCATTGTGGCAAGAAACAGAAACCTCGTCTCGGCCTTCGGTGCCTTTCTGGACTCAACACTTGACAGAATCTCCGATGGAGTTATATTTATAGCCATCAGCATATTCTTTTATCAACTCAACGAGGACCTCTACTGTCTCATCTCTCTCTTCTGCCTCCTATCAGCCTATCTTGTAAGTTATACCAGGGCGAGGATTGAAGGCCTTGGAGGAGACTGCAGGGTTGGACTCGCTGAAAGGCCTGAAAGGATTTTAATCCTCATAGCAGGTCTTTTGAGTGGGTATATAAGGGAGGCCCTTTGGGTTATCTTAATAACATCTATTATTACCATATCCCAGAGGATATATCATGCATCAAGGGTCTTAAGATAGGCTGAAGGCTTTAGGCTGAGATGCCCAACTGTTACCTCGCCACTGGCAAGGTTATCCCTTCCAGAAGATTTCTATTAAGACTGCGATTAGTAAAAATTTTTTAAAAAATAATAAAACTAAACCTCAAAAGAGAATAAATGAGTTTTATTGTTATTTTTACCAAAATTTTCCTGAAAACGCCTTTTATTGCCCAGGAATCACAATTGAATAACTCACCCTAAAGAATTATACTAAATGCCTTGAAAGGAGGTGAGCGGAGTGAAAAAGCTATTAGCAATAGTCCTTTCTCTGGTCCTTGCCTTAGCCTTTACAATGGCTATTGGCTGCAAAAAGGCTGAAGAGCAAAAGCCTGCGGAAACACCAGCACCAACAGCACCAGCTCAGCCCGAGCAGGCACCAGCCCAGCCAGAACAGCCAGCTCAGCCAGCACCAGCTCAGCCTGGCCAATAATCTTTTTCTTCCTTGTCTGGTCTGGCCAGAAAGGCCGATGGCAAAGCAAAGTTGCCATCGGCCTTATCCTACTTAATTCCTGCAACAAAAAGACGGTAATGACTCCCTCTTGAAATATCCCACAGCTTCCTCACCTTATCACTTCCCTACTTTGATCTAATCCGAACAATAGAGATAGAAATTCCCCAATAGTCCCCTCTCCCTTGATGGGAGAGGGAAAGGGTAAGGGTGAACAATAACCATTAAGGTTACCCTTC
>CAMTWD010000004.1:0-12247 GCA_947085365.1 uncultured Nitrospirota bacterium
CCCCTGACTTGGTGGCGAAGTGATAGTAGGATATCAGGTGTAGGCAGAAGCTCAAGGCTAAGAGGCTGATCCCTCCTGATCTTTTCCTCAACCTTTCGGAATCTAAAGTCAGCAGGTGCAGCAGCCATAAAGAGCATATCCACATCCTTAATCAGGGATATGACAGCCTCAAGCATCTCCTCTGTAGTCTCCACCTTCAGGACCCTGACACCAAAGGGCACCCTTAAAGAGGAAGGTCCACTCACAAGTGTAACATCAGCTCCTCTTTGCCTTGCCAGACGAGCTATGGCATAACCCATCTTACCAGAAGACCTATTGGAAAGAAATCTCACAGGATCAAGATATTCCCTTGTAGGCCCTGCAGTAACAAGCACCTTAAGACCCTTCATATCCTTTTCTGAAAGGAGATATTCTATCTCATCGATAATGTCTTCAATCTCTGCCATCCTCCCATAGCCTTCCTCACCACAGCAAAGCGGACCTGAGGTGGGCCCGATTATATTAACACCCATCTCTTTTAATCTCTTAATATTGTCCTGAACGAAGGGATTCTCGTACATCCTCCAGTTCATTGCCGGTGCAATGAGGACCTTATTGGTTGCAATAGCAAGAAAGAGGGTTGATAAAAGGTCATCAGCTATGCCTGAGGCAAGCTTCCCGATTATATTCGCTGTTGCCGGTGCTATAACAAGAAGATCAGCAGACTGAGCAAGTTCAATGTGTGCCATTGGTGGCGAGGTAACAGTTGGATACTGGAAGGTATCGGAATAAGAGGCCCTCCCAGTAATGGATTCCATCAGTAAAGGGGTGATAAACCTCTTTGCTGCGTCTGTGAAGATTACATTAACCTCTGCACCAGCCTTAATCAGACTTCTTGCAAGCTCTACTGATCTGTAGATGGCTATACTGCCTGTGAGCCCAAGGATTATCTTCTTACTCTTCAATATCCTTCTGTTTCTCATCTGAGAAGAGTTCTGAAAGATCCCTGTTCTCCTCCTCCCTTCCATGAAGATAAACCTTCAGGTCCTTCTCCAGTTCCTTTATATCAGCAGGAACCCTTCTGCGTTCTTCAAGAAGCCTTCTGTAATCGAACTTCTTCTCTTCTTCCCTTGCCCTCCGGGCCTCCTCTCCAACAATGTATTCAAGCTTGCCAGCTAAGGCCTCCTCAATAGCAATTGTCGTCACCTTCTTTGACTTTGTCTGGATCTTCTTCTTTGCCCCGAGGGAGAGCTCCTTTGCCCTCTGGGCTGCAATATTTACAAGTCTGAATCTGCTGTCAATCTTATTCTTGTCAATCTCGATTGGTAGAGATATTATATCCATTCTCTAACACCTCCTTTTACCTTGCCACATAACTTAGTGGTGAAACTCTTAAACTACAGGATAAAATCTCTCTATAAAGGCTGGATCAAATCTCTTCACCCTTAATCTTTCACTTATGATTATAGCCTTTAATTCACTTAAAGCCTTCTCAAGATTATCATTAATTATAACATAATCATAAAAGGAATATTCCTTCAGCTCCTCCAATGCCCTCCTGAGCCTTCCCTCAAGATTCTCAGCCCCCCTTTTATAGAGCCTCTCCTTCAGCACATCAAAGGATGGTGGCATAATAAAGACAAGAACAGCCTCAGGATAAAGGGCCTTTATCTGTCTTGCGCCCTGGACATCAATATCGAGAAGGACATCTGTATTTTTCTGCATGAGTTCATTAAGGACCCTCTTTGAGGTTCCGTAGAAATTACCATGCACAACAGCCCATTCTGCAAATTCTCCCCTTTCTATCATCTCTCTGAATTGGGCCTCATCAATGAAATAATAATCAACACCATCAATCTCTCCCTCTCTTGGTCTCCTTGTGGTGTGCGAAACGGAGAAGGCAACCCCATCAAGGATCTTTACTATGGAATTGCACAGGGTTGTCTTTCCAGCACCTGATGGAGCAGATATAACTATCAAATTACCGCCCATAAGGGTTACTCCAAAAAATCATCAGATTTTCTGGAGATCTCACAATCCTGCCTCCTCATCTCTTTGGGGTGAGGTATCGGGATCATCAGTTACCTCACCACCGGGAACTGTTACCTCACCACTAAGTCCGGAAAATCTCTGGGCTATTGTATCTGTCTGTAATGCCGAGAGGATAATATGGTCACTATCAGTAATTATTATAGAGCGGGTCTTCCTACCCTCAGTGGCATCTATAAGCTTACCCCTCTTCTTCGCCTCCTCCCTCAGTCTCTTCATTGGTAATGAGTCGGGGGATACAATGGCTATCACCCTCTGGGCTGAGACAACATTTCCAAACCCGATGTTAATCAAAAAAGGTCTTGTATGCCTTTTCATTTCCAATACCCCACTGTTACTTCGCCACCAAATTAGGCTTAAGGCTGAAGAAAAAGAAAACAGCATTCCTCTTTTTTGTCTTTCACTTCAGCCTATTGCCTTCAGCCTTCAGCCTCATTTACTTCGCCCCTCAAAGGTCACAGAATCTATTCGATATTCTGAACCTGTTCCCTAAGTTTCTCAAGCTCCGTCTTTGCCTCTACCACAAGGCCCTTAATCTCTGCACTTGAGGCCTTTGAACCTATTGTATTAAATTCTCTCAGCATCTCCTGAATAAGAAAATCGAGCCTTTTACCCTGAGGAGTATCTGAATCCAGACCCCTCCTGAACTGCTCTATATGGCTATCAATCCTTACAACCTCCTCTGTAATATCCATCTTTTCAAGCATTAGTGCAAGGGCAGAGATAAGACCCTCCTTACTGTTACATCCTGGTGCATCTAATTCATCAAGTATCTTCTTAATCCTCTCCTTCCAGCGGGCCTCAGCTTCTTGAAGCTGAGCTGGATAATAATTTTTTATTTTAGCATTGATACTACCTATTTTTTCAATCCTCTCCTGTAATTCGGTCTTTAAAGACTCCCCTTCCTGCTTCCTCATAAACTTCAAAGACTGAAGGGCCTCATCAAGGCAGGCCAGGAGCTCCTTTTCATCATAATTATAGGGAATCTCTACCATCATATCCTTCAGATTGAAAAAAAGGGGTAGGGCGGAGATTGATTCACTGCCAGTTTCACGGACAAGGAGTTTTAGTTCATTTAATATATTAAAAAGGAGGCCTTTATTTAACTGGAGATTATCAGGCTGTTGTATAAAGGAGATAGATATATCAATCCTTCCCCTCGAAAATCTTGATTTCACAGTCTCCCTCATCTTCATCTCAGAGGGATACAAGAGATAGGGCATCTTGAAGTTAATCTCAAGGAATCTATGATTAAGGGATCTTGCCTCAACCCTGAAATTCCCCCTTTCAGAGGAACCAAAACCTGTCATGCTTTCCATATCTAAACCTCAGGAGATTATAATCCCTGCATAACCAACAACCTGATCGTAATCACCACTTACCTCTCCTGATGTCATGTATTTTATGAGTCTCGTATTCCTTGCACCAAGCCCCTTTGATGCAAAGAGCATAACTGTTGAAGGTATATATCCGCACATGGATATCCTCTCCTGTCTGACGGTAAGGAAAAGGCCTTCGGGATCAAGGGAAAGTATCCTCTCAATGGCCTTCCTATCCTTCTGCCGTGCCAGGTCATCCCTTTCGTAATGACTCATATCACTGGATGCGATAATCACAGAATTCAGTCTCCTATCCCTGATGAGACTGGAGATAGCCTCACCCAGTCTCTTACATTCCTCAATAGCAAGAGGCCCAAGAACAATGGGGATAATCTCCGGGAGATCCCGGCGATCCTGATGGGCCCTGTAGGCAATAAAGGGAAGCTGCACCTCGAGGGAATGTTCAAAGAGATGGGCCTTTGTATCAGGAGTTAGAATATCCGTCCTTCGAAGAAGCTCCTCCGCTACCTCATGATTTATCCTGAATCTTGCTGTGGGTATAACCCATTCTCCTTCTGTCATGATAGAGGCTATAGGGCCAAGCCCTGTATGGTTTGGACCCAGAAGGATAAATACATCGGGAAGGGCTATATGGGAGTAAAGGGCACCAGCTACATAACCGGAATAGATAAGACCTGCATGGGGAGAGACAGCCCCAATCACCTTTTCAGGTGTAACATCCAGGAGCATGGACTCCACCATCGAGTTCAGACGGCTTGGACTATTAGGATAGAACTGCCCTGAAACAGCTGGTGATCTCTCCATACTGTTACCTCGCCAACTGTTACTTCGCCACTAAATCTACGCTATTACTCAAAAATCTTCTTCGTCTTCGATAACGGGCCTATCAGTATGAGGAAAGAATCTCGTGCAGTGAGAGAGGAATGTGAGCTTCACAACCACACCTGCAGGACCGTTTCTCTGTTTTGCTATATGAACCTCTGCAATTCCCTTCTCTGGTGAATTTTTATTATATTGATCATCCCTGTAGAGAAAGAGTATCACATCAGCGTCCTGTTCAATAGCCCCCGATTCTCTGAGGTCAGCAAGGGTGGGCCTTTTGTCAGCCCTCTGTTCCACAGCCCTATTGAGCTGGCTTAAGGCAATGACAGGGACATCAAGCTCCTTTGCTAATGCCTTGAGGCCTCTGGATATCTCCGAGATCTCCTGTTCCCTCCTCTCAAAATTCCCTCTTCCCCTCATAAGCTGGAGATAATCCACCACCACCAGACTTAATCCCTTCTCCATCTTCAGCCTTCTTGCCTTTGCCCTCATCTCAAGGACAGATGTATCAGAGGAATCGTCTATGTATATAGGGGCTTCAGCAAGCCTCCCTGCAGCAGAGGTGAGTCTATGCCAGTCTTCCTTTCTTATCATCCCCTTCTTAAGGTAAGAGGAATCAACCATTGCCTCTGAACAGAGAAGCCTGAAGGCAATCTGCTGGTTTGACATCTCAAGACTGAATATAGCCACAGGCAACTTCATCTCTACGCCAACATATCTTGCTATGTTAAGTCCGAAAGCAGTCTTTCCCATAGAGGGTCTCCCACCAATGATGATAAGATCTCCATTCTGAAAACCTGAGGTATATTCGTCCAGATCCCTAAAACCAGAAGGGATACCCGTGATCGCCTCTTTCCTATCATAAAG
This sequence comes from uncultured Nitrospirota bacterium, assembly GCA_947085365.1. Taxonomy (GTDB): domain Bacteria; phylum Nitrospirota; class Thermodesulfovibrionia; order Thermodesulfovibrionales; family CALJEL01; genus CALJEL01. The sequence goes on from CAMTWD010000004.1 coordinate 5,058, forward strand.
CCTTTCTATAGTAGTAAAGGTATCTGCCATGAGGTCCTTTAAAGAGACAAAGGATCCCCTCACCTTCTTTGAGCTTATATCGAAGATTGCTCTCTCGGCAAAGTCAAGGAGTTCATCAGGATCTGAGGGGTCATCAAAGACCCTCTTAACTATCTCCGTGCCAGCCTGTATAAGACCCCTCAGAAGGGCCTTCTCTTTGACTATCTTTGCATGCTGACGGATGTTTGCAGAGGTTGGAACTGTAGTGGCAAGGGATGTTATGTACTCAGCACCACCAACCTCATCGAGTAGATTTATGCTTTTTAGATAATCTATAAGGGTTATGAGATCAATGGGTTCATGCCTCTCATAAAGCTCTACCATTGCAGAGAAGATCTTCCTGTGGCTCTCCCTGTAAAAATCCTGAGGCCCGAGTATCTCAACAACACTGGAGAAGGCCTCACTATCAATCAGGATAGCCCCGAGGACAGACTGCTCCGCCTCTATATTCTGAGGAAGGACCTTATCATAAGAAAGGTCAATCTTCATTAAGAACCCTCAGTCTGAATTCTGAATTTATATCATAGGGAAGTTTAACCTTAATTGTATACTCTCCTATCCTCTTAATGGGCTGATCCAGTTGAATCCTCTTCCTGTCAAGCTCTATACCCTCCTTCTTTAGGGCCTCTGCTATATCCATTGTCGTTATAGAACCAAAGAGTTTACCCTCCTCACCAGCCTTTGCCTTTATCGTAATATTCACAGACCTGAGCCTCTCAGCAAAACTCGTCATCTCAGCCCTCTCTCTTTCAGCAGCCTCCATAATCCTTTTCTTCTGGAGCTCAAAGGCCTTTATGTTCTTTTCATCAGCAATAACAGCAAGCCTTCTGGGAATGAGGTAATTCCTTGCATAACCATCTGAGACATCCACTATCTCACCAGCCTTGCCAAGGGACTTCACATCCTCTTTAAGAATGACCTTCATGGGAGACCTCCTTTTTAATCCACTAAGTCCTGAACCTTCTCAAATTCAAATCTATCAGCCATAAGGATATTCTTCACAAAATTAAATAGGAGTCTTCTTTTTTCAGGAGTGAGATCAGGATAAAATACCGGATTGCCCACCACGGCACCTCTAAAGGCGTAAAAGGGTTGAACTACCCTCAGAAGTTCCACATCTCCTGTAAGCCTTATGTATTCATTGTAAAACAACTTGAGGGCCTCTGAATAGGGAGGCCTTATATCCCCATGATATCTCAAGGAGAAGAATATGTAGTTTATCGTAAGGGCTGTCACATCATCTGCAGAATCACCCCACAGGCCCCTGGAACGATCAAGGAGTATAAATCCTCCATCCCTAAACCAGATATTCCCTGGATGAAAGTCTCCATGGATCTGACAGAGTCTTCCTATCTTTGACTTTAATCGATATCTCCAGTCTATGGAAAGCTTCTCGATCTCAGCCATCTCATCAGGAGAGAGGGTTCCATCAGGATAGGTATCGAAGACTCCCATAAGGCATTCACCATGACCTATCGTCTCCCTGAGCTTTCTTAAATAAAGGGATCTCCTCAGGGATTGATCCATCTCAGGCCTTACAGAATGTATCTCTGCAAGATACTTCACCATGTTAATTATCTTTTCCCTATCCCTCTCATCAAGGATCTCCTTATCCTTAAAGGACTCAAGGTCCGTAAAATAATTTACTCCCTCTGCCTTTTCCATAAGAAGAAAGTATTCAATACCATCCTTTATCGAGACGATGCTCCTGTCCTTTTTCATCTGAAGCACATCTAAGGCCTTCACATGTCTTGGAAGTTCGTTATAGGCACTGTAGGCAAGAAGGAAGACCTGGGCCCTGTCAGAGGGATAATCATGACCGAGGTCACGGGGTGCCAGGTCTTTCAGGACATACTCCTTTATCCCCTGGCTATCCCTGACCTTTAATAAGAATCCCTCTCCATGGACCCCCCTTCCTAATCTCCTGAATTCCAGAAGCCTTGCTCCAAGGACATCTCTAACATAACCTTCTATTTCAGGATATTCCATCATTGCCTGCCTTTCTTAAGTGTTCAATAATGAGCGTGGCCCTCTTTATACCTATCCCCGGAATCTTCTTTGCTATTTCCTGAGGATCGGCCTTTCTTATGGCATCAAGGCTTCCATAGAGTCTCAGGAGTTCAAGCCTCCTCTTTTTGCCAATTCCTGGTATCTCCTCAAGAAGGGACTGCCTGAGCCTTTTTTGTCTGAGCTTCCTGTGATACATTATAGCAAAACGATGGGCCTCATCTCTAATCCTTCTTAAGAGCAGGGCAGCATCCTCATCAGGACCAGACAGACCCTCAAGATTAATAATCCTTCCATCTACAAGAAAGGCCCTGTCAGGATCCTTTGCAATGGCAACCAACATGGGAGGAGTATTTATAATCTCCTTCTTCGATTCCACAGTCCTCCTTAATATCTCCAGCTGTCCAGGACCTCCATCAACAATAAGGAGATCCGGCATCTCACCTCCAAGGTTATCAATTACCCTTTTTATAAGCTCTTCGAGCATGGCATAATCGTTGGGGGCAGTCCTGACTGTTACTTCACCACCTGAGGTTCCATGACTGTCGCGATCAACAATCACTTCTTCATAGAGGACCTTCACATGCCTGTATCTCTCCTTTAAAAATTCTCCACCCTGATACCAGATAAAACCGCCTGTTGATTCCTTCCCTGAGGTTGTAGATATATCAAAGGCTCCTATAGATTCAGGGATTGAGGGGAGATCAAGTAGGTCTTTAATCTCCCTCATTAACCTTTCTGCCTTTATGGATCGTTCCTCAAAGAATACCCTTGCATTCTCCTCAGCCATAGCAAGAAGTCCCTTCTCTTCATCACTAAGGGGTATTCTTAAGGTAACACCTCCATGCCTCTTCTGGGAAAGCCATTTCTCAAGCATCTCCTTCTCCAGAGGATCCTGGGGCAGAAGGATGATCTCTGGAGGGATGATCTCCTTTGAATAAAAGACCTCTATAAATTCTTGAAGGACTACAGAAGGATCGATCTCTGAAGAGGAGAAGAAGAATTCCTTCTTTCCAGTTATCAGACCATTTCTTAAAAAAAGGATGACAAAGGCGTATCTGATAGAACCTCCCTCACTGTTACCTTCAGAATACCTGAAGCCAATAACATCCATCTCATCCATAATGGAGGTTACCACCCTCTGGGACTCCCAGAGCCTTCTTAAACTGAATATCCTGTCGCGCACTCGGGCAGCCTCTTCGTAAAGCATACGATCAGAGAGTTCATACATCCTCTGCTCAAGCTCCTCAAGGAGTTCCTTCTTCTGACCCCTGAGAAAGAGGATAACCTCTGAAAGGGCCTTCCTGTATTCCTCCTCTGAGATAAGGCCTGCACAGGGTGCAGGGCATCTCTTCATCTGATACTGGATGCAGGGCTTCATGGGTTTATCCAGTTTATATCGACATGGTCTTATATTGAAATTCCTTCGTATAAAGGAGAGGGCAGTCCACATAACCCCAGCAGGGATGTATGGCCCGAAGTAAAGGGATCCGTCCTGTTTTATCCTCCTGGCCACCTCTATATGGGGAAATCTCTCATTAAGCACAATCTTTATATAGGGATAATTCTTATCATCCCTGAGGATCACATTGTATCTGGGTTTATACTGTTTTATGAGATTTGCCTCAAGGGCAAGGGCCTCCAGTTCATTCTCTGTAATGATAAAGGATATCTCTTCTACATCCTTCATGAGTCTTGCCTTTCTCGGGTCGATCCCTTCCTGAAAATAATACCTTAATCTACTCCTGAGGCTCTTTGCCTTACCAACATAAAGGACCTTCCCTGTCCGTGTCTTCATTATATAGACACCGGGGAGATCAGGTATATTCTCCGGTAGACTCTGGAGCATTATCCCTTTATCCTCTCAATATCAGCTCCAATTCTCTGGAGCTTAAGCTCCATTGTCTCGTATCCCCTGTCTAAGTGATAGACCCTATCAATAATCGTCTCACCCTTTGCCCTCAATCCTGCAATCACGAGGCTTGCTGATGCCCTAAGGTCAGAACTCATCACCGGCGCCCCTCTCAATTCCTTAACCCCTTTTACAGTTGCTACAGAGCCCTCTGTCACTATATCAGCTCCCATTCTCCTCAGTTCTGCTACATGCATAAACCTGTTTTCAAATATATTCTCCTTTATTATACTTGTGCCTTCAGCCACACTCATAAGTGCCATAAACTGTGCCTGGACATCAGTGGGAAATCCTGGATAGGGCATGGTCTTTATATTTACAGGAAGGATCCTCTCCGGTCCTTTAACCTTTAAACCCCCCGGAATCTCTGATATCTCAAGTCCCGCCTCCTTCAGCTTAAGGATAACTGACTCAAGATGTGAGGGAATAACATTTCTCAGGAGAAGTTCCCCTCCAGTTATGCCAGCCACTATTATGAATGTGGCAGCCTCTATCCTGTCAGGTATCACCCTGTAATCAGTAAGGGGTCTGAGTTCTGATACACCCTCCACCTCTATTATCTCTGTACCAGCACCCTTTATCCTTGCTCCCATCGAGACAAGGGCTGAGGCAAGATCAACAACCTCTGGCTCCTTAGCAGCATTCTCTATAACAGTAATACCATCAGCCAGTGATGCAGCCATGATAATATTCTCTGTGCCTGTGACTGTGGGGATATCAAGATATATCTTTGCACCTTTAAGCCTTCCTCTCGTTGTGGCGGTTATATACCCATCCTCAAGGTTAATCTCAGCCCCCATCTTCCTCAGGGCCTCTATATGAAGGTTTACCGGTCTTGATCCAATAGCACAACCACCTGGAAGGGAGACCTTTGCCCTTCCATACCTTGCAATCAGAGGGCCGAGCACAAGAATCGAGGCCCTCATGGTTCGGACCAATTCATAGGGCGCCTCAGGTCTTATAATCTTACTGGAATCAATAGAGAGGACTCCATCTTCTCCAAGTGGCGAGGTAACAGTTGGGGGCGAGGTAACAGTTGGGGGTCGCACAGGGGGAAACTGCGTTTCCCCCTGTGTACCCCCAACAGTTCTGCTGAAAGAAACCTCAGCACCCATATACTCCAGAAGGGATGCCATGGTCCGGATATCCCTCAGGTCAGGGATACCCCTCAAGAGATGCCTCCCAGGGGCAAGAAGACTTGCAGCCATAAGTGGAAGGGAGGCATTCTTGGAACCGCTTATAAAGACCTCACCGTAGAGCCGCCTGCCACCCCTTATCAGAAACCTGTCCATAGCCACCTCATGATTATTATAACCTGTTATGTAGGCTTAAGGCTCGTAGGCTGAAGGCAAGGGTTAAAAACCAAAAGGGGGATATTGTTTTTGTACTGATCCCCATGAGGACTGGATACACCAAAGGTGTAGAGGTTAAACTACCTGCATAAGCAGGAATAACTGATCTAACGCGCTAAATTGACACAAACATTCCTAATATCTTAAAATTTTGCAAGCAGGGTTAAGATGAAAAATTTTAGCTTTAATCCTTTTCCTATTGAAATGACAATTATCCGCACATTTATTACCAATGAGAGAGAAAAGTCTTTGAAAACCCGCCTAAGGACACTTATAAGCCAATTAAAGGAGAAATAGCTATGGATAGTTCTTTTTCAAAGTTTCAGGAATTGATCGGGAGAATTTTTCAATTTGAATCTTCGGATTTAGACTTCGGGATTTATCGGATCTTAAATTATAAACGAGATAGGATTAACGATTTTATCGAAAAAGACCTGAAAAACAAGGTTGAATCCGCTTTTGAGAAACATAAGGAAAAGGTGATAATGAATGGAAATAAAAGACTATAAAAATAGAGCCTATCTTTCAGCAATCGAGGCTGCCAAGTTTTTAGGCATATCTGTTGAGAAGCTCCATAATCTCGTAAAAAAACAGATTATTAAAGCGCAGATTTCAGCAAGTGGACAGATGCGATTTGATTTAAAAGAGTTAAAAAGATACGAGGAAAATTTTAAACCCAGGAGTAAGCCAAAGAAAACAGATATTGATGTGAGTAACATAATAGAAATAAATGGGACTATCCAAAAAGTTTTTGTCAAAAATTCTATGAAAATGGACGACTTATTAGATAATAGTGTTCATCTGGTGATCACATCACCACCATATTTTAATGCGAAGATGTATTCAAGAGAGCCTATTGAAGGAGACCTCGGGAATATTCATGATATTGATGAGTGGTTTAAAAAAATAAGTGAAGTATGGAAGGAGGTTTATAGGGTTTTACAGCCCGGGAGAAAAGCATTTATAAACATAATGAACCTTCCTATAAGGCTTGAAAATGGTAGTTTCAGAACTTTGAACTTGGTGGGCAGAACGATAGATATTTGCGAAAAAATAGGATTTATCTTTAAAAGAGATATTATCTGGCAGAAGACAAATGCTGTAAGAGCACATTTTGGAACATATCCATATCCGGGGGGAATTTTGATAAACAATATGCACGAATTTATCTTGGAATTTGAGAAACCTGAAAAAAAGGGATTTGATAAATATGGGCACCTAACCAAAGAGCAAAAGGAACAATCAAAATTAGACAAGGAATTCTGGCTTTCTATAAAAAAGAGCGATGTATGGGTGATAAAACCTGTTGGTAGCGGGGACAAAAGAGACCATGTTGCCCCATTTCCTTATGAATTACCTTATAGATTAATAAAGGCATTCAGTTATGTCGGTGAAACAGTTCTTGATCCCTTTGTTGGTTCTGGCACAACTCTTTTAGTAGCTAGAGATTTAAAACGCAATGGCATTGGTTATGAAATAAACCCAGAGATTGCCTTTGTAGCAGTGAAGAATTTAAAAAATTCTCAGCCTAAATTATGGTAAGGCGAATCAAAAATGGCTGACAAAATACCAATAAAACTTGAAAAGGAAATTTTAATTCCCGCAGAATTACAATCTTTAAGAGAAATCCCGAAAGGGAAGACATGTGTAATAGTACACCCAGATAAACAATATGTGTCTTACATAGAACATGTAATAAACACAATTAAAGCAACAATAGAAATTTACAATATAGAAGTAAAAACCTTATCCGACACAATAAAACCCCAACGAAGCAACTTTCAAACAATTTTGCAGTTGTTAAAGGATTGTATTTTAGGGATAGTGATATTAGATGGACTTAGGCCGAATGTTGTACTGGAATATGGAATTTTAATAGG
>CAMTWD010000005.1:0-15844 GCA_947085365.1 uncultured Nitrospirota bacterium
GAGAGGGGACTATTGGGAAATTTCTATCTCTCGGTAATATTTACTTAGGGACAGTAATTTTGATCTAACCAGAGGTGATTCGGGGACATTTTTTATGATCTAATGCGGAATCTTCAGTTTATAACCTATTTTAGGGTATAATACAAAGTTTTATGAAGGGGATAATTAAGGCCCTTGGTCTTGTCTTTGGTGATATAGGAACAAGCCCTATATACACCGTTACAGTTGTCTTCCTCTTTCTTGAACCTACTCCTGAAAATATCGTTGGGGTCTTATCCCTTATATTCTGGACACTCCTATTTCTGCCAACCATCCAATACAATATCCTTGCGATGAGCCTGAGTATAAGGGGTGAAGGTGGAACGATCGTTTTAAGTGAGATATTCAAGTCCCTTCTAAAATCCACCAGTTCAAAAACTGCTGTAACATTCCTCTGCTTCGTAGGGCTCTCCCTTTTTATGGGTGATGGGGTTATAACACCTGCCATCAGTATCCTCAGCGCAGTAGAGGGTTCTGCTTTTATCCCTGGATTTGAAGGGATATCACAGAGAGTTATTGTCTTTATCTCCATTATCATAGCCATACTCCTTTTTGTCTTTCAGAAAAAGGGGACTGAAAGGGTTGCCTTCACATTCGGTCCTGTTATGGTAATATGGTTTCTCACCCTCTTTTTACTGGGAATTAATTTTATTCTCAAATCTCCCGAGGTCTTAAAGGCAATAAATCCCCTTTATGCCATAGAATTTCTTCGCGATAATGGATGGAAGGGTTATCTCATCCTTGGTGAGGTGATTCTTTGTGCTACTGGAAGTGAGGCAATGTATGCAGACATGGGACATCTTGGCTCAAGACCTATAAGAAGGGCCTGGGTATTTGTCTTTATAGCCCTCACGGTAAACTATTTTGGTCAGGGAGCCTTTTTATTAAATTATCCTGAGGCAAGGAATATACTATTCCAGATGGCATTAAATTCAGCACCTGCTCTTTATGTCCCCTTCTTACTTCTCAGTATATCAGCCACAATTATTGCCTCTCAGGCAATGATAAGCGCGATGTTCAGCGTTGTATATCAGGCAATAACAACGAGGATCATGCCAGTCCTTAAGATAGATTTTACATCTACAGAGCTCAGGTCTCAGATATACATAGGAAGTGTTAACTGGTTTCTCCTTGGAGCTGTAATATTTATAATGCTTGAGTTCGGCCAGTCTGCAAAGCTTGCCGCTGCCTATGGTCTTGCTGTTACAGGAGATATGACCATTACAGGTATCATCATAACTTGCATCTTCCTCTTAAAAAAGAGATATCTTCAGGCCTTCCTTGCAATAACTGTGACAGTGATAGATATAACCTATTTCACCTCTACACTCCATAAGATCCCTCAGGGTGGATACTGGTCAATAATCCTTGCCCTTTTCCCCTTTATGATGTTTCTGATCTATACTCAGGGACAGAAGAGGTTATACAGGGTTATGAACTTCATGCCGAGGGAGGAGTTTATCCTTAAGTTTGAGAGATCTTACAGGTCAAATCCGAAGATCCCAGGCACGGCCCTCTTTCTTGTTAAGGATGCCTCGGAGATACCACCCTATATTGTGGAGACCATGTTCTTTCATGGAATTATATATGAGGAGAATATCTTTCTTTCTATAGTGAGGAGACCCGATCCATTTGGTGTTACAGGCTATTTTAAAGAACAACTGTGCCAGGGCGTAAGGGTCTTTGAGATACAGATGGGGTATATGGAGGTAATAAATGTTGAGGAGATCTTAAGGGAGAATGGAATTGAGGAGAGGGCAATATTTTATGGACTTGAAGATATCTCGGCAAAGGGGCTAACCCGGAAGGCCTTTTCAATGATTAAGAGGATGACCCCAACATTTGTGAGCTTCTTTCAGTTGCCTTCTAAAAAACTCCATGGAGTCCTTACAAGGATTGAGATGTAAGGAACCTTGAGAGATGTTATAATACTATGGAGTTTAAGGATGAGGGGGAACCATGAAGGAACAGAGAAAAAAGAAGAGGGTCCTGATACAGGAGAGCGTGATCATTAACGGGATAATGAAGGCCTATGCACTGGATATCAGCGAAGATGGGATGTACATAAGTACCCAGGCAGAATTCATTCCTGGTGCTGTATTGGAATTATCCTTTAAGTTGAACGACAGGGATATAAAGGTAAAGGCCATTGTCCAGCATGTACAGCCAGGCATAGGTATGGGGGTTAGATTCGTGAATTCCTCTCCTGAGGCATATTCAGTAATAAGGGATTTCGTTAATGAGTCCTCAGAGGTGGTGACGAGACCAAAGGAGAGGGTTATTCTCCTTGTTGACGACAGCGCACAATCGAGGGCTATCTACAGGAACAAACTGAGCCTTGATGGTTTTACTGTTATTGAGGCCTCCGATGGCATTGAGGCCTTTAAGAGACTTCAGGAGAAGAGGCCTGACCTTGTCATACTTGATTTATGGATGGAAGGGATGGACGGCTTCAAACTCCTTCAACTGATGAAACTTAATCCCGAGCTTAAGGATATCCCGGTTATTATACTTTCGGCAAGGAGCATTCCTCAGGACATACAGAAGGCTATTGCCCTTGGTGCAAGAGAATTTTTGCCAAAGGCGACGACTACACCCGTAAAACTTTCAGAGAGGGTAAAGGAGTATTTCAAGTCCCCAAAAGGATCAGGCTCAGAAATCTGATGTAGCCTACTCCTTCCGGTCTTCGAATCTGCCTTTAGATTGGACTCTAAGCCCACCGTGATTTTTGTTACGGAAAAAGAGGGTAAAAGGATGTTAAACAAAAATTAACAGCAAATTTACAGAAGAGATTTTTAAAATATCTTTATGGAGGGGCTTAGAGTTGACGCCATCATAGAGAAACCATATACACTTGATGAATTTACAAGGACTATAGAGGGCTTATGTTAAAGGTTACAGATGAATTTGAGGAGCTCCTTCAAGAATCTGTGAGGATACACGGCCATCTCTGTCCTGGTCAGGTTATCGGAGTTAGGATGGCTATGCTCGGTCTGAAGGAAGTAGGAATAGAGGATCCAAAGGGCAAGGACAGGAAAGGTCTTATTGTATTTGTGGAGATGGACAGATGTGCAACAGATGCAGTTCAGTCTGTTACCGGATGCAGTCTTGGCAAAAGGACGATGAAGTTTATGGACTATGGCAAGATGGCTGCCACTTTTTTGAACCTCGAAACAAGAAGGGCAGTGAGGATCATCGTAAGGGAAGAGGCAAGGGAGCGGGCAAAGGAGATCTTACCTCATATTAAGGATAAATATAAAGCACAGCTTGAGGCATACAGGATCATGCCGGATCATGAGCTCTTTGAGGTGATGCCTGTGATCGTGAGGATAAGACCGGAGGATATGCCGGGAAGACCCTTAAGAAGGGTAAGATGTGGGCTCTGTGGAGAATATGTCCAAGACATGAGGGAGGTGATAAAGGATGGAAAGACCCTTTGCAGGGCCTGTGCAGAAGGAGGATACTATATTCTGGAAGACAGGCCTTCTGGTGAATGACTATGTCATTCCTCTGAATAGATTCACCCAGAACTACATCGGAAATATCCTGAGGGCAATTGCCCATTCACTCGGTCATGACGGAAGGGAATTTTCTCTCTATATAGATGGTGAAGAGGTAAGGATATATAGTGATAATGGTGAGATACCCATCGTGAGGCCCTTTGCCAGGGATATCCTGACAAGCACAATAAAGGGAGTTCTTTCACCCCTTAAGGGTATATTCTGGCTCCAGAGGATATCGATAAATTCAAGGCTTATGGAACAGGGGATGGTATGCTGGCCAGATTGTGATGATATTTAAAAATTTTTCTGTGCGTTATGCAGAATTGTCATAGCGAAAGAAGGTGGCGAAGGAGGGGAATGAGTTTATATGGAGATCAGATCGAAACTCTGGATAGAGGTAAAGGGTGAGCCGGTATTTGGCAGGGGAAGGAGATTCCTTCTTCAGGCAATAGATAAATACGGCTCTATAAATCAGGCAGCCAAAGGGATAAATATCTCTTACAGAAAGGCATGGAGTTATATAAAGGCAATGGAGGAGAGGCTTGGTATTAGACTTGTAGAAAGGCAGGCTGGTGGTAGAAATGGTGGAGGTGCAAGGCTTACAGAGGAGGCGAGGGGATTCCTCAGAAGATATGAGAGGCTGGAGGAGGAGATAAGAAGATTTGCTGACAGGAGATTTAAGGTGATCTTCAAAGATCTTAAATAGCTCAGGAGGAGAAGATGTGTGAGACCGTTGAAAGGGATTATACCTTTAAGACCATACCGGTAAGGGAGGCAGTGGGCACCGTCCTTGCCCATGACATTACAGAGATCAGAAAGGATGAGTTTAAAGGACCTATCTTCAGGAAAGGTCATATAATAAAAGAGGAAGATATAGAACATCTCCTAAGACTCGGGAAGGAACACCTCTATGTCCTGAGGCTTGGGCCTGATGAAGTACATGAGGATGAGGCTGCCTATGCCCTTGCCACTGCCCTAATGGGTGAGGGAGTTACTATGGAGGGTGAACCGAAGGAAGGAAAGATCAATATCATTGCTCAGAGGGATGGCCTCCTCAAGGTTAAAAGGGATGCCCTTTTAAAGTTTAATATGCTCGGAGAGGTTATGTGTGCCACACTGCACAATAACACCCTTGTTAGGAAGGGTCAGATTGTGGCAGGCACAAAGGCAATACCCTTAGTGGTAAAAAGGGAGATCATCCGGAGGGCAGTGGCAGTAGCAGAGGAGGTGGGTGGAGTTATAGATGTTAAAGAACTGAGAAGGCCAAGGGCAGGCATAGTGATTACTGGCAATGAGGTCTATTATGGAAGGATAAAGGATGCCTTTGGACCGATAATCACAAGGAAGTTAGAAGAATTCCATGCAGAGATAATCGGGATCTATTACGCACCTGATGATGAAGGGTTCATAGAGGCAAGGCTCAGGGAGTTGCTCGAGGCAGGGGCAGACCTTTTAATAACAACGGGTGGAATGTCTGTTGACCCTGACGATGTGACGAGATTTGCCATAAGAAGGCTTGGTGCAAATGATATTATCTATGGTTCAGCAGTCTTACCTGGCGCGATGTTTCTGGTAGCCTATCTTGAAAGGAGTCAGCAAACCCCTGAATTAATTCCGATCCTCGGCATCCCTGCCTGCGGAATGTATCACAAGACTACGGTCTTTGATCTAATCCTGCCAAGGATTCTTGCAGGCGAAAGGATTACAAGATATGACCTTGCAGAACTGGGTCACGGAGGATTATGCCTTAATTGTAAGGAATGCCGTTATCCTGTCTGTCCTTTTGGTAAATAATTTAAATATTCTCCACCATCTCCCATACCCCACAGGGGCAGATGCCTGCACAGAATCCACATCCGATGCACTTGTCGTCATCAACGATGTATTCATAGGAGCCGTCTTCATGTTCAATCCTGCTTATTGCCCCCCAATAACAGGTGATCTCACACATATGACAGTCCCTACAGGTTGCGCAGGAGAGGCATCGATCTGCTTCTTTAACAGGATCGTTGAAGTCGGTTCTGCATCTTTCATAGTATTCTGTCCTTATCCTCTCATAGGGTATAAGACTCCTTCTCTCAAAGGAGTAGGGTGCGGACATAAGCCTTGAATGGATGTGTTCAGCAGTAATCCTTCCATGGCCTATGGCATGTGTAACCAGTCCAAGACCTGTGACATCACCAATGGCATAGACCTTTGGATCTGAGGTCTGATAAAACTCGTTTACCTTTATCCATCCTCTTTCTGTATGTATCTCAGGGGGGAGGAAGTCCAGCTCTGGCATGTCACCTATTGCAACGATAACATAGTCTGCCTCAAGAAAGCTGCCATCAGCAAAGTAGAGTCTTCTCTGAATAGGATCGTATCTTTCCGTCGTCTTGGGCCAGAGGATCTTTGTGCCCTTTGATATGGCAATCTCCATCTCCTTTCCAAAGGCAGCAGGCTTCTGTATATCCACAGCAGTTACTGATTCAGCTCCGTATATGAATGCCTCTGAGGCCACATCCATACCCACATTACCAGCACCTATAATCACCACCTTCTTCCCTTTCAGGTCAGGTTTAATCCCTTCATTTATCTTTCTTAAGAATTCATAGGCTGACACAGTAACCTCTGAGCCAGGGAATTTTAGAACCCTTGGCTTATGGGCTCCTACGGCGATAACCACTATATCGTTTTCTCTGTATATCTCCTTGAATCCTTCTGCTGTAACAGGGGTTTTGAGAAATACCTTTATCCCTATGCTTCTGAACCTCTCTATCTCCTTTTTAAGGACCTCGTGGGGAAGCCTTTCCCTTGGAATGCATAGCTCGATCTTACCACCAAGCTTATCAGAGGACTCATAAAGCCTTACATCATGACCTTTAAGGGCAAGCTGCCATGCCACACTCATACCAGCAGGCCCTCCTCCTATAACAGCAATCCTCTTGCCCGTAGGTTCTGCCTTCTTTGGAGCAGGAAGTTCAAGGCTCAGTTTTCCAAGAGTATCTATCCTTAAGGGTTTATCGTATCTTGCCCTTGTGCAGGCCTCCATACAGAGGTTTGGACATATCTCACCACAAACTGTTGCTGGCAGGGGTGAATACTGAAGAATAAGCTCCAATGCCTCATTAAGCCTTCCCTGCCTTATAAGCCTTGTCCTTTTGTGGGTTGGAATCCCGGTGGGACAGGCATAGGCACAGGGTGGTGCATACCTTTCATTTGCCCATACTGGCTTAAATCTCCTGTCCCTTCCTGTGGTGATATAGGGCAGTAATGTCCTTTCATGGTCGAGATATTCAGCAAATATTCCTCCAGCACCAACCTCCTTCTCCCAGTAATTCTTTCTGAATTCAGAGATGGGGATCTTGAACCACCTTCTTGCCCTTCGTTCTTCAGGTGTATAGGCGATTAGTTTTTTCCAATCCTTTGGCGAGCGGGTAAGCTCCTCATAATACTCCATTCTTTCAATGGCTTCAAGAAAGGGCTTCATATTCTTTAGGAGCCACTGCCAGTCCTGTTCTGTAAGGTCAAGGAGCTTTACATCCCTTTCACTGTATCCTTGAATGGGGCCCCTGAAGTAGATGATTCCGCCAACCATACCCACACAGGGTCTGTATCCAAGGATATTATCAGGGTTTCTCGGGTTCACTCCACATACCACTGCGATACCACCAGCCTTGAATTCTGCGAAGCTATCTCCCACATCACGGAAATACCAAGACTGTGGAGGATCAAATCTTGGATTGTGCTTTGTAAGGGTATCGCACCTGGCACCACCACTTCCCTGGACATAGAGTATCCCCTGGGCGGCTGCATTGAAGGCTCCATTTGTGGCATCTCCAAGGACTGTTATCTTTGCCCCACAGTTAAGCCATCCCACATCATCAGAGACAGAACCTTTAACAATGATCTCTGTCCCGAACATCCCCATTGAGCCACATCTCTGTCCAACGGGACCTTCAATAATTACCTTTACTGTTTCACCCCTCGGCCAGATCCTTCCACCTATCCCGTGCTGTCCATCGGCCTTGACATACAGGGTCCTTGCTCCATCACGCACTGCCTGCTGGATATACTCCTCCAGGATCCTTGAAGGCACTCGCCTGCCATTTATGTTTCCAAGGATCCTGACAGTCTTCTGGTCTATCCATTCAATGATCTCTGCTGGGTCTACCCGGAATTCTACTTCTCTAACAGACATAGCTTATCTGTAACCTCTCTGCCATATCTTTATCATCTATGCTTATTCCATCGGACATTCCGATGGGTAACTCTGTGCTCCTTCCCATTGGGGCAAAGATCTTCTTAAGCTCAACTTCAGCTGCCTTAAATACCTCCACAACCCTTTCAGCCACCTTCTCAGGGTCAAGCCTCCGGTAAAGTTTTGGATCCTGTGTGGTGATACCTCTTGGACACTTTCCTGTGTTACAGAGGTTGCACCTGTTGTATTCATCTCCAAAACAGTCTGCAGCAGCCTGCATTATGTATTTCCCTATTGCCACTGCTGATGCACCGAGCATTATAAGGGCTGCAGTATCTGCTGCAAGATGACCCCTCTTGCCTATTCCACCAGCAGCAATCAGTGGTAGCTCATTCTGCTTGCCCTGCCTTACAAGGTCAAGATAACAATCCCTTATGTTTGAGGCGATGGGATGACCCATCTTGTCCAGGGAGACATTATAGGCAGCACCTGTCCCACCATCCTCACCATCAATGCTCAGTGCTGCTGCATAGGGATTTCTTGCAAGATTATTAAGGACAGCCCGTGCTGTCTTTGTGCCTGATATCTTTGGATAGACTGGAACCCTGAATCCAAAGGCCATGGACATGGATTGAATCATCTTTGCCACGGCTTCCTCAATAGAATACTTTGTCTGGTGTGTTGGTGGTGATGCCAGATCAACTGCCTCTGGAACGCCCCTTATCTTGGCAATCAATTTTATAACCTTCTCTGCCATTAGAAGACCACCATCACCTGGTTTTGCCCCTTGACCATATTTAATCTCGATGCCAGCTGGATCCTCTACCATCTCAGGAAGGGCATGGATGATTTCATCCCACCCAAAATAACCTGAGGCAATTTGAAGGATAAAATATTTGAGGTATCTTGATTTTAGAAGCCTTGGGGGAACTCCACCTTCACCAGTACACATAACCACAGGTATCCCTTCCACCTCATTCAGATAGGCCACACCCATGGCAAGTCCCTCCCACATATGGGGTGAAAGGGCACCAACTGACATGGATCCTATCATTATGGGGAATATCTCCCTCACAGGTGGGATAAACTTTCCACTGCTATAGTCAACAACCAGTCTGCCGTCCTCAGCCTTCAGGGGAAGCTCCTCAGGTGGAAGGATCCTTCCAATATATGTCCTTACCCTGAATTCATGCCTTCCTGCATCCAATGCCGGGTCAGTAAGCATGGAAATTCTCGTGAATTTTATCCTGTCAAGGGTTGATGGAGAGGGATCATTCCTCCTGCCTCCTCTCTTATAGGGCTCTCCACCCTTATTTTTGTAATGGTAGAATTTATGCTGGGGATTGTATTCTGGCTCTATTGCCTCATTGGGGCAGACGAGTGTACAGGTACCACATCCCGTGCAGTAGCGCTCCATATCCCTCACCTGTTCAATCACATGGACTACTTTGGTTCTCACTACTGGAGAGGGCATTGAACCCTCTGATTCCACGATCCTCTTGAGTTTTACCGATGGAACAATCGCCTTTACAGGACAGACTGCAGTGCACTGACCACAGCGCTTACACCTGTCATCCCTCCACCGTATTATATAGGGGAACTCTTTTAATGAGAGTTTATGATTAAAGTCCTCTCTTATATTTATTACACCTGACATAAGACTTCTGCCTCCTCTTTAACGAATTCTCCCTTAAGTTGATTCCACACCTTTACATGGGAGGCTCCTGGTGGCACAATCACCATCTCATACTTCATAGGGAATATATCTTCTGATCTGTCCCTTTGAGGGATCACCTTATCAAGACCGCATTCCTCGGACATGAGGGCGTATTTCCCAGGGACACCACCTACCACACCTGGACGGAGCTTCTTCGAGTCCTGAACCATAAAGCATGTTCCATCTGGAATAAATCCAATAACGCAGTTGGGTCCATCTATGCAGAGGGGCCTCAGGGACTGTCTGATAAGGTTCAAAGCCTCCCTGTCAGGCCTTTTCTGGATCTCTGATGGCTTAAGAGGTGTTATTACATCTTTATAGTAGGTTAAAGGAAATTTGAGCCTTTTATGGACATAGTGAAGGATATGGGTGAAGACCTCGCTATCACTGTTATAACCTATATAACCAGGAAATCCCCTGGACATGAGAAACTCCCTTATAGGGACAAAGGCTGTATTCTCTCCATTTGTCATTGAGCCATAACCCTGGATAAAGAAGGGATGGCAGGCATAGAGATTTATAGCATAGTTTGTATTCTGCCTTCCCTGGGCAAATATGATCCTCGCCTTCAGGTTACTCCTGTCAATACCAAAAAACTCAGCAAGTTCAAGGGGATCTCCCACCTCTTTGAGGATCAGGACATCAGGATAGAAGGAGAATACCACAATAGACTCATCAGACTCTCCCATAGCCCTGAGGCTCAATCTTACCCTCATAAGAAGGTCTTCTTTCTCTTCAAAGGATTTATCCTTGAAAGAGTCAGGATAATCATATACCCTTGCAAAATAATGGTCCCGTGGGGTTATTCCCTTTACAGGTCTTATTTTTGGGCTCCATACATATTTCAGTTTAAAACCAAGTCTATCCATATACTCATCAAGGATCTTTATACCTTTGTTAGAACATATCCCTGAAAGTATGGGATATTCCTTAAGCTCTTCAAACTCACCGCCGAGGTCCTTAAGGAGGAGCCCCATACCGGACCCATCATGCCCCTCCTTCATGGTCTCCAGGGCAAGGACATTCTCCATTGGAGAGAAATATTCATGGGATGTTATAGCTGCAAGCCTGCACATTATCCTCTACCTCTAAAAAGAATAAAATAGGCAAACGCTTACCGTTTGCCTATTTATAGTAAAACAAAATGCTGACAAAAAACAAGATGTTGACAACTTCTTGGGAAGATTTACTATTGTGTAGATCTATTTCAAAATTGTGAGATTTAGAGGACAGAGGATTTTGGGGTAGTGTGGGAGATCTTCCTCTATCTCTGGATTTTCCTCAAGACAGAGTTCAAGCACCTCTTTTAAATTTTTCTGGAGTTCATCCAGAGTGGCTCCCTGTGTGAGCACCAGGGATACCCGGGTATAATTCCCACATATAACTTTGTTTCAGGATCCCATTCTATATAAGCTGTGAAAGTTTTCATATTTCACCTCCCTATCCTCTAAAGATTCTCTATTTCTGTTTTTGATTATACCACATAATAAGTTATGCTACAAATTTGTTTAATAGAGCCCTCAAGAGGGCCTTAGGGTAGTGCGACCTCAGGAAGGTTCTGCACCTGTTTGCCGAGAGGCAGAGAGGTGGTCAACAGGAGACAGTAGGCGTAAGACGGTAGAGTTGTTCCTCTCTTCTTCAGCCTTAAGCCCTATTTGAGACTTAAATAGATATCCACGATTATAGCAAGGGCAGAAAGGAGAAAGATGACGAAGTAGTTTAAATTTTCAGGTGAGCTCTTTACCGAGGAGAGGAGATATAAGACGATCTCTCTGTCTTCATCAGTAAGGCATGCATTTGCCTTTATCTTTTCTATTAGCTGGAATCTCTCCACAGTCCTTTTTCTCTTTTCAGCTATATAGAATCTGTAAAGAAAAAAGACCATGTATCCGATGGTGCCTATATACCACACAGGTCTGACCCATGAAGGCTCAAGCCTCTGAAAGACTATAATCGCCCTAAAGGCAATCGCTGAGATAATGCCCAGTGCAAAAAAGCAATAGATTACTGATGGATGAAGGGTATGGGGCTTCCTCTTAGCCATGAGGATATTTTAGATGATCTGTAAAGATCATGCAAGATATCCCATGAGGCATCCAGACAGAATTGTATTTTTTATAAAAATTGTCATAATAACAACATGAATTCCCTTGAGAGGAAGAAGGCAGAACTCACGGCCCTCCTTGAGGTAAGCAAGGTCCTGAGTTCGTCCTTTAACCTTGAGGAGAACCTCTCACAGGCGGGAATACGGAAGGGATGTATCCATCAGTCAGGAGGCCCTCCAGAGGCTTTTGCAATATAAATGGCCTGGTAATGTGAGGGAGCTGGAGAATACAATTGAGAGGATGGTCGTTCTTTCTGATGGAGAACTCATAACCCCTGAGGACCTTCCTCTACATATCAGGACAGAGGTCTCAAGACCTGTGCAGGATTTTTCAGAATATTCCCTTATAAGGGAGATTGAGGAGGCATTGAAGAAGACCAATTATAATCAGGCCTCTGCTGCAAGGATACTCGGAATAACAGCAAGGCAGTATAAGATTAAGAAATATGGGATAAGGCTGAGCCCATAATTTTATGGGCTCAGCCTTAACTGGCTTAAAGGATTGGCAGATAACGCTCTAATTCATAGGGATGGATCCTTATCCTGTAGTCGTCCCATTCAATCTTCTTGCTTGTAATCAGCTCATTGAATATATGCTCTCCCAGTGCCTCGCGAAGGAGCTCACTCTTTTCAGCTATCTCTATGGCCTCGATGAGGCTTCCTGGAAGCTCCTCTATACCCATCTTCTGTCTCTCCTCAGGTGAAAGGTGATACACATCCACCTCTGTCGGCTCAGGTAGTTTATATCCCTCTTCAATACCTTTAAGACCTGCATGAAGCATGCAGGCAAAGGCAAGGTAAGGATTACAGGCAGGATCAGGCGAACGAAGCTCTATCCTTGTGGCCTTCTCCTTTCCCGGCTTATACATGGGCACCCTTATAAGGGCCGAACGGTTTCTCCTTGCCCAGCAGATGTAAACCGGCGCCTCATATCCTGGGACAAGCCTTTTGTAAGAATTTACCCACTGATTTAAGACAAGGGTTATCTCCTTTATATGTTTCAATAAACCTGCCATATAGGATTTTGCCACATCAGAGAGATGATACTTGTCCTTTGGATCAAAAAAGGCATTTTTATCTCCCTTAAAGAGGGACTGGTGGGTATGCATCCCGCTACCATTCTGTCCAAAGAGTGGCTTAGGCATAAATGTGGCATATACACCATACTTACGGGCAATCTCCTTTACCGTCACCCTGTAGGTCATTACCATGTCAGCCATCTCAAGGGCATCGGCATATCTCAGGTCAATCTCGTGCTGCGACGGTGCAACCTCATGATGGGAGTATTCCACCTTGATACCCATCTGTTCAAGGGCGAGGATTGTCTCACGCCTTAAGTCTTCTGCTGCATCAATGGGATAATCGAAGTATCCTCCTTCATCGAGGATCTCTGGGCATTTGTCAGACTTGAAATAGAAAAATTCAAGTTCGGGTCCCAGGTAGAAGTTTGTAAATCCCATGGACTTCATCTTTTCAAGGCTCTTTTTTAAGATGTGCCTTGGATCACCTTTGTAGGGCGTTCCATCAGGTTCATAGATATCGCAGAACATCCTGGCAACGGCCTTTTCCTTTGGTCTCCAGGGAAGGATTGCAAAGGTGGTTGGATCTGGCCTTGCAATCATATCACTCTCATCAATCCTTGCAAAGCCCTTGATTGATGATCCATCAAATCCCATACCTTCTTCAAAGGCTACCTCGAGTTCATCCACATGGATTGCAAAGCTCTTGAGCTGGCCATGGATATCAGAAAACCACAACCTGATAAACCTCACATCGTTCTGCTTGATTAACTCCATCACATCCTTTTTGTCTCTCGGCTTATTCATACATTCCTCCTACGAAAGATCTTAACTGAAGAAGGCCCTGTAAAACAGGTCTGCCCTTAATCTATATCGTGGATATAATCTATCCGTATCCTTCATTATCTCATTGAAGTCTCCTCTATCCCTAAACCATTCACCTATAATATCAGGTGTTACCTCTATATGAAATTGCAAGGCATAGCAATTTCCGTACCTGAATGCCTGATTCTCATAGAGTCTGGAAGAGGCAAGTCTAATGGCACCATGAGGCAGATCAAAGGTGTCACCATGCCATTGAAGTACCATAGTCTCACTCACTGGATCGATAACCCTTCTAAAGACTTCATCCCTTGCCCCATCAATCGTGGCCTTGATCCCGAACCAGCCAATCTCCTTTTTATCTCCTGGATAGACCCTTGCACCAAGGACATGGGCCATGAGCTGTGCCCCAAGACATATCCCGAGGACCTTTTTATCCGCCCTTATAGCCCTCTCCATAGTTAAGGCTACATCTTTAAGAAAAGGGAAATTCTCCATCTCATAGACTCCCATCGGGCCACCCATTATCACTATATGGCTGAATCCATCTGGTGAAGGGATCTCCTCTCCAAGACCTGCCTCTACAATCTTGTAATCGATCCCTTCCCGTTTGAGAAAATCAAGGATCGTTCCCGGACCCTCCGTCACTATATTCTTTATAATCAGGGCTCTCATAGGCAAACGGTAACCAATTACCGATAGTATATAGAATCTATTTCGATATGTCAAGATCTCTTGACATTTTCTAAGATCTTGATTATCTTATCGGTAAATATTTACCATTGAGGGATGTATGAATAAGACGATGATTGCTATCTTGAAGATCCTTGAAAAGGAGCATGGTATTATTGGCTCAAGGGAATTGTCCCGGAAGTTAAAACTTTATGGCATTGACCTTACAGAGAGGGCTGTAAGGTATCACCTGAAGATACTTGATGAGAAGGGCTTCACAAAGGTCTTCGGGAAGGAAGGCAGACAGATAACAGAGAAGGGGAGACGAGAGCTCCATAATGCCATCGTCCTGGAAAAGGCTAATTTTGTGAGCAGTAAGATCGAGACCCTTTCCTATCTTACGACCCTGAACCTTGAGACCCTTGAGGGAGATGTAATCCTTAATGTCTCATCCATAAAGAAAGAGGATTTTGAGAAGGCAATGAAGATTATGAAGACCGTCTTTATCTCCCCTTATGTCATGAGTAACAGACTTATTCTTGCAAAGAGTGGAGAGCTTATCGGAGATGTAGAGGTTCCAGAAGGCAGGATAGGTATCGGAACAGTCTGTAGTATTACTATCAATGGATTATTCCTCAAGGCTGGTATCCCTGTGACATCCAGGTTTGGTGGCGTCTTAGAAGTGGTAAATAAAAGGCCTTTAAGGTTCCTTGCCCTCCTGAGTTATGAGGGTTCATCCCTTGACCCTCACGAGCTCTTTCTCCGTGCCAGGATGACAGATGTCCTTGGTGCTGTGAAAAAGGGCAGAGGTAAGATCCTTGCGAGTTTCAGGGAGATACCGGTGGTATCTCTTGAAAAGGCAAGGGAGATTGCAGAGGAGCTTACAAAAAAGGAGCTCGGCGGTATCCTCGCTATAGGTGAACCCAATAAGCCCCTCCTCGGTATTCAACCAGGGGTGGACAGGGCTGGTATGGTTATAGCAGGAGGGCTTAATCCCATAGCTGCCCTTGAAGAGTCGGGTATTTCCACAGAGAACATAGCCATGTCAACCCTTTACCCCTTTTCTGGTTTGAAGGGGATTAAGGAACTGGAGATATAAAAGAGAGTGCACTACCTGAAGGCCCTCTTTCTTAGAAGATTAAACAGGTTCCTCATAGAATGTAAGATCGAAGGCAAAAGGATGAAGGCCTACCTTCCCAATCCTGGAAGATTATGGGAGCTCCTTCTACCTGGGAGGGAGATTTATATCACAGAAAGAGAAGGGAAAGGACTTCCTTACACTGTCTTAGCAGTAAAGAGAGGCGATACAATCATATCCCTCCATACCCATTATACAAATATTGTTGCCTCAAGACTCCTTAGCAGTGGCATGATCGAAGGATTCAAGGATTATCAAATAATATCAAGGGAAATCTCCTTAGCAGGTCACAGGATTGATTTCCTCCTTGGTAATAACTCAAGGATCATGCCTCTTGAGGTGAAGTCCTGCACCCTTTATGGTGACTCTATTGCCATGTTCCCTGATGCAGTGACATTAAGGGGAAGGCGACACCTTGAGGTTCTGGCACAGCAGGATGGTGGCCTCCTTTTTATTGTCCACTCTCCCCATGTCTCCTTCTTTTTACTTGATTTCCATACTGACCCAGATTTTTCTGAAATCCTTTACAAGCTCAGGGGTCGTCTGAGGATAAAGGCCCTATCTATTAAATGGGATGAGGATCTGAATTTCCACTTCTGTAAAGAGTTATCTATACCATGGCATGTATATGAAAGGGAAGGAAAGGA
>CAMTWD010000006.1:0-4969 GCA_947085365.1 uncultured Nitrospirota bacterium
ACCAGGTATAATCCAGCAGAGGATCACAGAGATTAACATCCCAAAGGACCTGACGATCTTCTGGAGATTCCACTTTTTCACTATTACCTCGCCATCAACTGTTACTTCGCCACTAACAGAATTTAGTATAATAAATTTATGATGGAGCAGGCACCTCCAGCGGTTACCTCGCCACCCACTGTTACTTCGCCACCCACTGTTACCTCGCCACTAATAGTAGCAAGGCTCCATTCCTTCTTTAAGGAGAAGGGGTTTCGTCTTTCTGTAGCAGAATCATGCACAGGTGGTCTCATCAGCCATTATATTACAAACCTCCCCGGGGCAAGCCTCTTTTTTGAAGGTTCTGCTATCACCTATTCCATAGATATGAAAAGGAATATCCTGGGAGTGAGTTCCGAAACCCTCTCAAGATATGGAGCGGTAAGCAGCAAGACAGCCATTGAGATGGCAGAGGGGATACAGAGGATAACAGGAAGTGACTGGGCCATAGCCACAACCGGCAATCTCGGTCCCGATGTGCTTGAAGGAAAGGAGAGGGGTCTTGTATATATAGCTGTAAGGGATAAGGAGAGGACCTTTGTAAAAGAACTACATCTCAAAGGAGAGAGGCTCCAGAACAAAGAAGAGGCCTCGATAAAGGCCTTGGAGTTTCTTATGGAGGTTTTATTAAATTCAGGGAGGAAAGATGGCTGAGCCCATTCCAACTGATACCTCGCCACTAAGCGAGGAGATTAAGGCTGAGATAAAGAGACTCGTTGATGAGATCAATTATCACAACTATCGTTACTATGTCCTTGACTCACCTGTGATCTCTGACGAGGAATATGATAGGCTCCTGAAAAGACTAAAAGAACTTGAAGAGAAATACAACTACATCCTCCCGGACTCACCAACCCAGAGAGTAGGTGCTCCGCCCTTAGAAAAATTTGAAAAGGTCAAACACAGAGAGCCCATGCTCTCCCTTGATAATGCCTTCAGTTATGATGAGGTGAGGGAGTTCGACAGGAGGGTGAAGAGATTCCTTGACACTGAGGAAGATATAATCTATACCGTGGAGCCAAAATATGATGGTCTTGCCATAGAGCTGAGCTATATAAATGGTCTTCTTGATAAGGCATCCACAAGGGGAGATGGTTATGAGGGAGAGGATGTTACCCAGAATATAAAGACAATAAAATCCATCCCCCTGAGGATTGAGGGTGAGGATGTCCCCGAGATCATTGATATCAGGGGCGAGGTCTACATGAATATAGATGAATTTGAGAGATTAAATAAAGAGAGGGAACAGAGCGGTGAACCCCTCTTTGCAAACCCCAGAAATGCTGCTGCTGGTTCTGTAAGACAGCTTGATCCATCAATAACCGAAAAGAGGAGACTTCACCTTGCCTGTTACGGAGTGGGTGCGTTAAAGGGAAGGGAATTCAAGAGCCAGGCAGAGTTTATTGAATGGCTGAAGGAAAAGAGATTTCCTGTCCCAGCCTTCCTGAAGGTGGCAAAGGGGATAGAGGAGGTTATAGAGGCACTCCGAGAACTGGAAGGTCTGAGGGAGAAATGGCCCTTTGAGGCTGATGGTGCTGTCATTAAGGTGAATGACTTCAAGCTCCAGAAGGCCTTAGGTGTAAAGACGCGAGAGCCCAGGTGGGCAATTGCCTATAAATTTCCTGCCCATCAGGCAATAACCCGCATTCTTGATATCAGGGCCTCTGTGGGGAGGACAGGTGTCCTCACACCATATGCTATATTCGAGCCTGTAAGGATAGGTGGAGTAACTGTTACGAGGTCAACCCTCCATAACTGGGACGAAATGGAGAGGAAGGATATAAGGATCGGAGATACAGTCCTTGTGGAGAGGGCTGGTGATGTAATTCCCCATGTGGTTATGGTTATAAAGGAAAAGAGGACAGGCAATGAAAGACCTTTCCCTATACCAGAGAGATGTCCTGAATGCGGAAGCAGGGTTCTTAGGGAGCCTGAGGAAGTAGCTGTGAGGTGCATAAATATAAACTGTCCTGCACAGGTTCAGGAAAGGATAATCCACTTTGCCTCCAGAGGTGCCATGAATATTGAGGGCTTGGGAGAGAAGACTGTAGAACTCCTTTACTCAAAAGGACTTATTAAAAACTTCCTTGATATCTACAGACTTAAAAAGGAAGACCTACTGAATCTCCCAAGATTTGCTGAGAAATCTGCCCAAAACCTCATAGATGCCATAGAGGCAAGTAAAAAGACCACCCTTGCAAAGTTCCTCTATGCCCTCGGGATCCTGCATGTGGGTGAATATGTAGCAAAGGTCATTGCAAGGCATTTCAAAAGAATTGAAGACCTCTATCATATAAAAAAAGAAAGACTGACAGAGATACCCCAGATTGGTGAGAAGATTGCCAATTCCATATATGAATTCTTTAACAACCCCGAGAACATCAAGACGCTCGAAACCCTGAAAAGGATTGGTCTTCTCCTAACAAACCCAGATTATGAGGGTGAAAAGGCTGAGAAGAAACCCCTTGAGGGTCTCACATTTGTTATCACCGGAACCCTTCCAAGACCAAGGGCAGAGGTGGAGGAACTTATTGAAAGTCTGGGAGGCCATGTAGCCTCATCTGTGTCGAAAAAGACAGATTATCTCATAGTGGGAGAGGAGCCAGGCTCAAAACTTGAAAAGGCAAAAGGCCTCGGTGTAAAGACCATCTCCTACGAGGAATTTCTAAAACTTACAAAGGGCTGAAGGCTTAAGAGAAAGGCAGATGAAGAAGGATAGCAGGGCATGAGAGGGTTTATGTTATAATTATTACAAAGTTGGAGAGGTGGCCGAGTAGGTCTAAGGCAGCCGCCTGCTAAGCGGTTGTGGGGGTAAAACCTCACCCAGGGTTCGAATCCCTGCCTCTCCGCCAGAATTGAAGATCCTGATTTTCAGGATGATATATCCAGAAGGAGGTTAGATCTAAGATGGTGAAGAAGGTCCTCTTAATGGTCCTTGCGCTTCTGCTCAGCCTATCCTTTACTGCCTGTAAGAAGAAGGAGGAACAACCAGCTCCACAGGCCCCGATGGGTCCTGCAGGAGGGATAATGATGCCACCGGGTGAGATAAAGGTAATCGTCCCCGAGAGTGTAAAGGGCAGATGGGATGGTGTTAGATTAGTTATTGAGGATAAGGTGGCTAAGAAGACCTCTGAGGTGACTGTGAAACTCCACAGTGAATACACCATACCCAACTCAAATATCAAGATAAAGGTGGGAGATTTTCTTCCTGACTTTAAGATGGAGGGGCTCACAATCACCTCTTTATCCAATGAGCCGAACAATCCTGCTGTGAGGGTTATCGTTTACGAAGATAATAAAGAGATCTTCAAGGGTTGGCTCTACTCAAAGTTTCCCACCATACATCCCTTTCAGCATGACAGATACGGCATTATCCTTAAAGAAGGCATTAGGAAGGGTTAATAAACTAATTTAGTGGCGAAGTAACAGTTTAGTGGCGAGGTAACAGTACTTAGTGGCGAGGTAACAGCTTGCTGGTTGCGGCCATAGCTCAGCTGGATAGAGCGACGGACTACGAATCCGCAGGTCGGGGGTTCGAATCCTCCTGGCCGCGCCAGTTTTTTATCCAAGATAATACAGACAGGCATAACCTGATATAAGCCTTTATGCCTCTTCTTCTGTTAATCTACTCATACCGAGTCCATCTTCACAGGATGGGTGGCGAGGTAACAGTTGGTGGCGAAGTAACAGTTGGTGGCGAGGTAACAGTGGATGGGCTTTTCAAAACTGTAAAACTCAATTGTGATATCTCCGATGCTAAGTACTGGGGATATTTCTCCATATGCGGGCTCCTGATGAGGATGCGGGAACTTTACAGATCAGAGCATGGCATTAAACCCTGGGAGCCCATTCCTAAGGAATCTATCATGCAATGGATATCCGAGAAGGAGTCCCTCTGGAAGATCTTAGAGAAGGAATCCTTCAGACCTCTTAAAATAGATGAGGAGTTTTATCATCCCTTTGCTGTTGCAGAGATCAATCAGCATCTCTCAATTAATGGATATGTCTATGGTGCTGGATATGGTCTTTACATGAAACCCTCGTTCTTCCTCTCAGAATTACTCTCAAAAAGTGAGGTAAATGACTACACCGTCTATATATCAAAAAGGGAATTTGTGAGGGATCTCTTTTCATCATCGGCGATGCTTCAGGGAAGGTGTATCTTTATAAGGCTTGAACCCTTAAAGGCGATGCTGTGGGAGAGGCTCTTTGCCCTTAAGGCAAAAGATGACAGAAGGATAAGGGAAATATTTCTCAAATATGGTTTAAGGGTAGAGGACTCTCCTGATGAACTTTTTGAGAAAAGGCTTGAGCTTATGGCAGAGAGGTATTCGGAGATGCTCCTGTATCATGAGATTGCAGAGGCAGTGGAGGAGACACCGGAATGGAATGAGATTCTCGCAAGGGTAAAGGATAGAAAGTCCGAACTTATGTTGAGATCCTTGAAGGATCTAATCTCTGACACCTCTCAGTATGGTCCCATAAAAAGGGCAATTGATAAAAAAGACAGAGAGGGCCTCAGGCTGTATCTGGATTTTATGGCCGAATACAGGGCTGTTCTCTGTCCTGAGATACTTGAGATAAGGGAGGCAGAGGATTTAGATCTTATTGAGGAGATAAGAGAGAAGGCCTACAGGAGGCTTGACCTGATCAGACAGAGGATCATTCTCACCTTTAGAGAGGGAAGGACTGATGGCTTAGAAGAAGTCCTCAAAGGATTTACATCACTGTTACCTCGCCACTAAAAGGTTTAGAGTGCATCTCGATTTTTCCATTTTTAAGGAAAAGGGAGAGTTTTCCACCTTTTTGCTGATGGGGCATCATGCTTGCCCCTTAGGGCATTCTGACTTTTTTATTAATGAGTCCTACAAAATCAAAGGCTTTTTCAACCCTTTCTTTTATCTGACAGAACGATACTTAGTGGCGAAGT
>CAMTWD010000007.1:0-7016 GCA_947085365.1 uncultured Nitrospirota bacterium
GGGGAGAGGGCGAGGGTGAGGGGGCCGTCAAGGGAGAGTGGACTATTGGGAAATTTCTATCTCATTTCTAAAGGAGAACAATAAAAGGGCCTCACCCTTATGGATATGGTAAAATAGGGAAATGCAATTAGAGGGTTTAGTGGCGAAGTAACAGTGGGTGGCGAAGTAACAGTTGGTGGCGAGGTAACAGTTGAGGAGAAAAGGTGATACCCTATAAGGATGACAATCCTACCTATAGTTTTCCCTTCTTCACCGTGACTATCATAGT
This sequence comes from uncultured Nitrospirota bacterium, assembly GCA_947085365.1. Lineage (GTDB taxonomy): Bacteria > Nitrospirota > Thermodesulfovibrionia > Thermodesulfovibrionales > CALJEL01 > CALJEL01. The sequence continues at coordinate 269 of CAMTWD010000007.1, forward strand.
TCTGAACACAGGGATATACATCCTTCAGGCATTTACAGGGAATACCGAGCGATTTGCTCTTCTTTACGGTGCCATCCCTTCAGCCCTCCTCACCTTTGAATCTTCCCAGCCCATTCATCCTCTGCTTACCCTTTTTACCTCCATGTTTTTACACGGTGGACTCTTTCACCTTGCAGGCAATATGTTGTATCTCTGGATATTTGGCAATAATGTGGAAGACAGCCTTGGACATTTCAGATTTCTTCTATTTTATATCCTTGGTGGGATCTTTGCAGCTTACAGTCATGCCCTTTTAGAGGGGGCATCCTCAAATATACCAATGATAGGAGCAAGTGGTGCGATCTCGGCTGTTCTTGGAGGATATCTTCTCCTTTATCCCCATGCAAGGGTTCATACCCTTGTATTTTTCGGATTTTTCATCCAGGTGGTAAGGATACCTGCCTTGATAGTTATTGGGTTTTGGGCTATTATACAGATAATAAATGGTCTTGTTACCGCGGCCTTTGCACAGCATGGAGGGGTTGCCTGGTTTGCCCATATTGGAGGTTTTTTGTTTGGATTGGTTACAATAAGGATATTTCTACCAAAGAGGAGGTATTATAGATGGTAGTTACATGCCCCCAGTGTAAGGCCCATTTGAGGATTGACGATACAAGGATTCCACCGCAGGGAGCAAGGGTGAGATGTCCTAAGTGTTCAACAGCAATCTTTGTGAAACCACCTACTGCTGAGGCAAAAAAGGAGACCCTCGATAGAACAAAGGTTCTCATAGCCCATAGTGAGAGTAAGCTTCTGAGGGAGATGGAGGAGCTGGTGAGGGCTGCAGGTTATACACCAATCCTTTCGCAGGATGGTATTGAGGCTATCGTGAAGGCCTCCAAGGAACTTCCCTTTGTAGCAGTCCTTGATGTCGCCCTTCCAAAGGAGTATGGATTTGATGTATGCAGGAAGCTTAAGGAGATAGAGTATACGAAAGATATAAAGGTGATTCTTGTGGCATCTGTTTATGACAAAAGACGATTCAGGAGACCTCCTGCATCAACCTATGGGGCTGACGATATCATAGAAGACCATGAGGTGAAGGAACTCTTGATTCAGAAGATTGAATCCTTAAAGGAAGGTGGGAAGGAGGCAGACCCTGGAACTATTACCTCTCCACCAAGGGAAGATATTACCAAAAGAGAGATTCCGAAGGGATTCGACAGTTTTATCCCTCCCACAGAGAAGGCCATACCAACTGTTACCTCGCCACTCAGTAAGGTAACTGTCAAGGCACCTCCTGAAAAGAAGCCTCAAACCGAACTGAGTGGCGAGGTAACAGTGGGGGTCTCACAGGGGGGAACATTCGTTCCCCCCTGTGTACCCCCAACAGTTCCTAGTGGCGAGGTAACAGTGCCTGGTGGCGAGGTAACAGTTGGAGCTCCTACTGAAGATGAGATGGAGGAGAAGGCGAGGAGGCTTGTGAGAACCATTCTTTCTGATATCTATTTTTATAACAGGAAGAAATTTGAAGAGGCTATTAAAAATGGGACATTCTATGAGACCTTTCAGGAGGAGTTAAAAGAGGGGCTTAAGTTATACGAAAGCAGGATTCCACCAGAGGTAAGGGCACGAGCTGATTATTTCAGGGAGGAGACGGAGGCCTTTATAGAAAGTAAGAAAATTGGTATGAAATTTTAAAAAAACAGGAGAAAAAAAGAACTTTTTGCCTATATTCTTCTAAAATTCTCCTTTTACCTCCTTTATCATCCTTGATAAAAGCCTCGATCTCTTAATATATTATTAGCACTCACCATTAATGAGTGCTAATAAGGAGAGTGAGGCCCTCACCTTGTGAGGCCGGAGAAATCTTAAATTCAAAAGAAAGGAGTGGAGCCTATGAAGTTTAAACCCCTTAAAGAGAGGGTATTCATCAGGTATTCAGAGGAGATGGAAAAGACACCAGGTGGACTTTATGTGCCTGACACAGCAAAGGAGAAACCACAGAAGGGTATTGTGGAGGCAGTAGGTCCTGAGGTAAAGGAGGTCAAGGTAGGAAATACCGTGCTTTTTGACAAATATTCAGGGACAAAGATAACCCTGGATAATCAGGAATACCTGATTATCAAAGAAGAGGATATCCTTGGGATATTGGAAGAATAAAGGAGGTTGATAGCTATGGCAGCAAAACAGCTTATATTTAATGAACATGCAAGGCAGAAGATACTTAATGGAGTTACTATCCTTACAAATGCTGTAAGGGCAACGCTCGGCCCTCAAGGAAGGAATGTAATAATTGATAGGAAATTCGGCAGTCCCCTTATAACAAAGGATGGAGTGACTGTTGCAAAGGAGATTGAGCTCAAGGATCCCTTTGAGAATATGGGAGCCCAGCTCGTAAGGGAGGTGGCAAGCAAGACCTCTGATACAGCCGGTGATGGAACTACAACAGCTACAGTACTCGCCTATTCCATATATAAGGAGGGTATGAAGCATGTTGTTGCCGGTGCAAACCCCATGGAGCTGAAGAGGGGTATTGATAAGGCTGTTGAGGTAGTTGTGGAAGAATTAAAGAAGATAAGCAAGCCTGTTCAGGACAAGAAGGAGATAGCCCAGGTTGGTACCATATCAGCCAATAACGACCCTGAGATAGGTAATCTCATAGCTGATGCCATGGATAAGGTGGGGAAGGATGGGGTAATCACTGTTGAGGAAGCAAAGGGACTTGCCACCACATTGGATGTTGTGGAAGGAATGCAGTTTGACAGGGGATACATCTCTCCTTACTTCATTACAGATCCTGAGAGGATGGAGTGCGTCTATGAGGATGTCTTTATCCTCCTCCATGAAAAGAAGATATCTTCAATGAAGGATCTGATACCCCTTCTTGAAAACATTGCAAAGATGGGTAAACCCCTTCTCATAATTGCAGAGGATGTGGAGGGTGAGGCACTGGCAACCCTCGTGGTGAATAAACTCCGTGGAACACTCCAAGTATGTGCTGTTAAGGCCCCTGGATTTGGCGAAAGGAGAAAGGCAATGCTGGAGGACATAGCGATACTTACAGGTGGAACAGCTATTACAGAGGATCTGGGAATCAAGCTCGAGAACATAAAGCTCTCTGACCTTGGAAGGGCAAAGAAGATTGTGGTGGATAAGGAGAATACTACCATAGTTGAAGGAGCGGGAGATCCACAGAAGATTCAGGGAAGGATAAAACAGATAAAGACCCAGATTGAGGAGACAACCTCAGACTATGACAGGGAAAAACTCCAGGAGCGTCTTGCAAAACTTGCTGGTGGTGTGGCTGTTATAAGGGTTGGAGCTCCTACTGAGACCGAGATGAAGGAGAAGAAGGCAAGGGTTGAGGATGCCCTCCATGCTACAAGGGCTGCTGTTGAGGAGGGAATTGTTCCTGGTGGTGGAGTGGCACTCCTTAGATGCATACCTGCCCTTGAAAAACTGAAACTCGAGGGTGACAGGCAGATTGGAGTGGAGATTGTTAAGAAGGCCCTTGAGGAACCCATAAAGAACATAGTCCAGAATGCAGGACTGGATGGCTCTGTTGTTGTGGAAAAGGTAAAGGCCTCAAAGGATATAAATTATGGATTTGATGCCCAGAAGGAAGAATATACTGATATGATGAAGGCTGGGATAATTGACCCAACAAAGGTGACAAGGCTCGCCCTTGTGAATGCTGCAAGCGTGGCAGGTCTGATGCTCACAACTGAGGTGATGGTCACCGAGATACCTGAGGAAGAGAAGTCAAAGATGCCTCACGCTGGTATGGGTGACATGTACTAATTGTCATTCCCTCACCAATGAATTAAAAAAGGGCCATGCCAAACTTAGTGGCGAAGTAACAGTAAGGCATGGCCCTTTTTATTATTTCTCCTTTGCAACATAGACTCCATCCCATCCCTCAGGTGGAGGATCTAAGAGGTATATCCTGCAACGCTCAAGGAAGACCTTTGAGGCAGGGTCATTAAATCTATCATACAATTCATTAAAGATATCCCCAGCCTCTTTAAATCTCCTCTCTCTGTAAAGATAAAGGGCCTTTTGGAAATTACGAATCATATCCATTAAATATGGTCCATCTTCTAAGACCTCATAAATCGTTACAGGTTGCTGTTTGCCCTTTACCCTTATCAGATCAAGTTCCCTGAAATGTAACCTTCTTTGATGTGAATCGGGGGCTAAGGTAACAGTTGATGAGACCGTTACTTCGGGGGTCTCACAGGGGGGAACATTCGTTCCCCCCTGTGTACCCCCGACCGTTACTTCGCCACTAAGTGCAGTGATGAGTCTTTCGTATGTGGATGAGCTTATAATGATCTTTGTCCCGTAGATCTTATTAAGTCCTTCAAGTCTTGAGGCAAGATTTACTGTGTCTCCAATTAGCAGTATAGTCAAGTCGTGTATCCGTTCCCATATTCCCTGTGATTGCCTCTCCTGTATTTATTCCGATACCTATCATGATTTCAGGAAATCCCTCTCTTTTAAATTTCTCGTTAAGGCCCCTCAATTCCTTGAGCATCTCAAGGCCTGTAAGGACTGCCTTTAAAGGGTGGTCAGGGATCTCAACAGGTGCGTTGTATATTGCCATTATGGCATCTCCAATATATTTGTCGAGCATCCCTCCATGCTTAAGGACAATCCTCGTCATGGGATCAAGGTAATTATTAAGGAGTCTTACAAGCCTTTCAGGTGAAAGTCCCTCTGAGATGGTAGTGAAGTCTCTTATGTCTGAAAAGAGCACCGTTATCTCCCTCTTCTCTCCTCCAAGTCTAAGTGTCTCAGGATTCTTCATGATGATATTGACCAGCTCTGGTGAGACATAACTGGAAAAGGCCTTTTTGAGAAATCTGCTCTTCTTTTCCATAATAAGGTTTCTGTAGGCCTCAGAGGAGATATAGAAGATGGAGAGTGTTAGAAGTGGGTAGATCATAGAGAGATTCAGGAGGTATCTCTTGAATATAAAGATGTTGAGGGCATAGGTGGAGAACATGATCAGAACAAAGAAAAAGATGGAGGTTACTGTCCTCGATACCCTTGCAAGGATTATGGAGAGGATCAGGACGGGTATTACAATAAATAGGAGATCAAGCCCAGCTACCCATGCATTGTATATCAGAAAGTCTCCTTTTAATAAATTTGATGCCACTGTGGCATGGATCTCCACACCTGGCATAACAGGATCGAAGGGAGTGTTGCGGATATCGGCAATTCCTGTTTCTGTAGCACCTATAAACACTATGGAGTCACGAAACTCCTTTTCTTGAATCCTTTTATTTATTACATCCACTGCTGGGATGGTTCTGATGGTGCCACCCTTACCATAATAATTAATGGTGAGTCTTCCACCTTCATCTGCTGGGATCAACCTCTCTCCAATCCTGATACCCCTTATTCCGTATTCCTCAATCTCGAGTATTAAGGGCCTCTTATAGTAGGACCTTACTGCCTCAAGACTCAGAGAGGGATACAGATCACCATCATAAAGCAGGAGGAGATTTGCCCTTCTATACATTCCATCCTGATCGGGTATTACATTGAAAAATCCCATAGGGGTCCTTATCATGGGGATGTTGAGTTCTGCACTGAGAAATTCCGTTACGGGCAGACCTTTTATCTCACCTTTAGTCTTGATCAGCTTAACCCTTGAATCCCTCAGGATCGAGAGCGAGGCAGGATCTATAGAGGTCTCTTCCTCTCTGAAAAAATATCCTGAAACAATATTCCCTGAATTATTTATAACCTCTGCGAGTCTTCTGTCCTCCAGAGGTTTGGAGTATTCTGAAAATACAATATCCAGTGCTACAGTGGATGCAGGTTTAAGAGTTTCAATCAGCCTTGCAAGGATTCTTCTATCCCAGGGCCACCTGCCAAGCTCATCTATGCTCTTTGAGTCTATGGCTACGATAATAACCCTTCTGTCAGGTTCAATCTCTCCCCTGAACCTGAATCGGGCATCCCTTAATTTAAGGTCTAAGGTATTTATAAAATCGATCTTAAGGAGATAAAGAGATGAGATGAGGATGGCGGATGCAAGTCCGAGGATTATAGTTATGTAAAACTTCCCTTTCATTTTGCAAATTCTGTATAGGGGCGAAGTAACAGTTCCTTGATGAAAAAGTCTTCAGGACCCTGCGTCCTATCAGGAATTAAGGTTAGCGCTGAGAGCAACTGTTACCCCGCCACACTGTTACCTCGCCACTAATAACTGATTACTCTGTGAACTTCAGGAGTGTCTCCACATTTGTTATGTGCTTTCCCTCAGGATATTTCTTTTTGTACTGTAGGAGCCTTTCCCTTGCCTGTTTCTTAAAACCGAGCTCATATAATGTCATGCCTGTAAGATACAGGGCTGTCTCTGTCTGGGGAACCTCAGGATATTCTTCAAGTATGAGGAGATACTCGGCAAGGGCAGCCTCAGGATTTCTCATGAATCTGGAATAGACAGCGCCCCTTTCCAGTCTTGCCTCTGCCCTTATTTCAGGATTATCAGAGAGGTCAAGGGCGATCTGGAATATATAGAGGGCCTCTTCATAGCGACCGCTGTCTGCAAGGTAGTGACCATAGTTTATGTCCCATCGGGCAATAATATGGGGAAGGGCACCAGAGATCTCCCAGTCCTTTGGTGGTTTTGCTCCTGTAATATCTGAAAGGCCCTTCTTGGCCTTTTCTAAGGCTGTGCCTGGTTCAATCTTTACAGGGTCTGCAGGGGTATAAGATCGGAAGAGCGTCGTGGAGGGAAAGAGTGTCA
>CAMTWD010000008.1:0-4999 GCA_947085365.1 uncultured Nitrospirota bacterium
ATGTCACAGTTAATTACTAATTTGAAATGTCACATTTGGTAAATATATTCTCCTGTAGAGGAGAAAAACTCTACAGGAGGGTATGGAAGGATGAAGAGAGCATGTATTAGGGAGGTTGAATTGAAGAGGTATGTATTGTTAAGGGATGTGGTTGAAAGAAGGCTTACACTGAAGGAGGCAGCAGAGCTGATGGGACTCAGTTACAGGCAGGCCCTGAGGCTGAAGAAGAGATTTTTGGTTTCAGGCATTGAAGGACTAATAAGAAAAATTCCTTCCAGACCCCCAAATCTTAAGATAACCGAGGAAATAAAAGAACAGATACTACAGTTAAGAAGGCAGATATACAAAGATTTAAACATACTACATTTCAAGGATAAACTTCTGGACAATCATGGCATCCAGTTGAGTTATGAGACACTGAGGAAGATACTGATAGAGGCAGGACAGCATGAACCTAAGAAGAGGAGGAGGGTGTACAGGAGGCGGAGGAGGATGCCGAAGGCAGGGATGTTGGTCCAGATGGACTCCTCAGAACACAGGTGGATAGAGGATGTAGAGGAGCCGTGGTGGTTTGTGGGGATGATAGACGATGCAGATAGTTATGTATATGGGAGGTTTTATCCGAAGGAGACGGTCTGGGCGAATATGGAGGTAATAAAGGAGTATATAAGGCGGAGGGGCAAGTTTATGGCACTGTATGTGGACAGGGCCTCTCATTTTAAGACTACAAGGCACGGTGGATTGCACTACAATGTAAGTGCTGAGCAGGGGGATACACAGATACAGAGGGCCTTGAAGGAGTTGAACATAGAGATGATAAATGCTCACTCACCGCAGGCCAAGGGGCGAATAGAGAGGCTATTTGGATTTTTCCAGGACAGGTTGATAAAGGAGATGAGGCTAAAGGGGATAAAGAGATACGAGGAGGCTAATAGATTTTTAGAGGAGGAGTTTTTGCCATGGTACAACAGCAGGTACACTTTAGAGGTGGAGAGTGTGTACAGGCCGGTGGAGCCTGGGGTTGACCTTGAGTTGGTATTTACGAAGAGGTACTGGAGGAAGGCAGGTAAGGACAATGTGATAAGGTATCAGGGGCGGTTTTACCAGTTGGTGCCGAGCAATGGGGTGAGAAGTTTTGCTGGCAAATGGATAGAGGTATGTGAACACCGAGATGGGAAGATAACCCTACTGTATGAAGGCAAGAAGGTGTCCTATCTGTCAGGAGTAGAATATGACTCTCTTAGATGTAAGAAGACTGAGAGCAGGAAGAAGACACAGAAGAGACAATGGAAACCTCCAGAGAATCATCCCTGGAAGAGGTGCTTCAATGTGACATTTCAAACTGGTAATAAAGTGTGACATTGACATTAGGAACAACAGCCACCATCAGAATCTGAGCCTGTTGCCAATTATCTGGCCAAGGATAGATGAAAAAAGTAATAGTGGGATATATCGTATCTCTATGTGGGAGAATATCCTTGCAAGGGCAATAAAGGGAATGGGAAGGTGGATAAAGAGAAACCATCTCAGAGAAAACCTCTTTGCATCTCCTCTGAGATAACCTGAGGACAGATTAAGGATGAAGGCAAGGCTGAACAGTCCTGTGATCAGGCCGATCTTTTCCATAACTTAGATTATTATAACCTAAATCAGGACTACCTATCTCATGTTAAAATAATCTATGCCACAGAAGGAGCTTATCACAGATGATATAAAGAGGGTTCTGAGGGATGCCTTCAGGGATCTAAGGGATGATGTCCTCATTGAGGTCTTTACGAAGGATGGTGTGAATGATGCCTTCAACAATGCCACGAAGGAATTGATTGGTGTCCTTGGAGAATTATCCGAGAAGATAAAACCTGTCTTTTATAAAATAGGAGATGAAAAAGCCCGCCAGAGGAATGTCCTGAGGTCTCCTACGATTCTTCTCTCTCCAGACAGATATAGCATTCGTTTTACAGGTGCTCCTGTTGGTGAGGAGGGTCGTTCCCTTATAATGGGCATAATCATGACCTCCACAGGGACCACCCTCTTCTCTGAGAGGTCTATTAAGAGATTAAGTGAACTGAAGGAACCCAGGCATATAAAGGTATATGTAAGTCCCCTCTGTCCATACTGTCCCCAGCAGGTGAGTTATGCTATCAGTGCTGCTGTCCTGAGAAGGGACCTTGTGAGCGTTGAGGTGATAGAGATATATGAAAACAGGGATATTGCAGAAGAGCTCGGGATAATCTCCGTTCCCCAGACCTATATAAATGATATCCTCACTGCACCAGGGGTTCAGGGAGAGGATGATTTTATATCCTCCCTTCTGAGACCTGAATCACCAGCAGAGGGTGTGAGATTTGAATCTACAGAGATATCTTCTCAGCCCATGAGGAGGGATGTGGTGATAATCGGTGCAGGGCCTGCAGGTTTAACAGCAGCTATATATGCTGAGAGGGCTGGCTTAAAGACAGTTGTTATCGAGAGGAGGTCAATAGGTGGTCAGGTGGCCCTCACCCCTGTTGTGGAGAATTATCCTGGATTTTCAAGGATACCAGGCAAGACGCTTATGGATCTCCTTGCCCAGCACGCATTGCAATATTCAGAGATTCATGTGGGAGAGGATGTGAAGGAGATTATTCGGGAGGATGGGGGATTTCGTATAAAGACAGACCATGCCACATATATCTCAAAGGCAATAATAATTGCCACTGGTGCCTCCAATAAGAGACTGGATGTTCCAGGAGAGAAGAGATTTTATGGAAGGGGAGTGAGTTATTGTGCTGAGTGTGATGGGTATCTCTTTAAGGATGGTAAGAAGGTTATTGTTGTGGGAGGTGGCAATACTGCCCTAACCTTTGCCCTCTATCTCCACTCACTTGGTGCAAGGGTTACCATTGTGCACAGGAGGGATCAATTCAGGGCTGAATCGAGATTACAGGAGAGCCTCAAAGAGGCAGGTATAGAGGTATTATGGAATTCAGAGGTGGTGGAGATCCTTGGTGATAAGATAGTAAGGGCAGTGAAGATCAGAAATAACATTGATAAGAACATAAGGGAAATGGAGATAGAGGGAGTGTTCATTGCAATCGGTTATGAGCCCAACAACAGTATTGCCCGTATGCTCGGGCTTAGGCTTGATGATCAGGGCTATATAGTGGTGGATAGTCACATGAGGACCTCCATGCCCTATGTCTATGCAGCAGGTGATGTAACAGGAGGGGTGAAACAGATTGTTGTGGCGGTATCTCAGGGCTCCTTAGCAGCCCTTTCTGCCTTTGAGGATATAACAAGCCCTTACTGGGTTCAGAAAAGATAAGAAGACCTTCCCCTTCGTTCTCTCCAAAAATTTAACAGAAAATTAACACCTCTTAACTGTAATTTTACTTTGTTTAATGATATGATCTTTTAGGTGCCCTTTGGGCATTATAAGAGAATCCTCAGAGGAGGTTCTAAATGAGGAGGTTTTACCTTTTAATTGCAATTGCCATTGCCATCACTGTAGGGGTCTACTTTACAGCAAGCGCCTCTGCCCAGAAGACAGCTCCTCCAGCACAGAAGCCTGTAAAGGTAGAGACATGCTACGCATGCCATGAACAGATTAAAGATTTTCACGCAACGGGAAAACATGCAAAGGTAAACTGTGTAAACTGTCATACCGGCCTGGATAAGCATCTTGCAAATGTGAAGGAAAGACCAGGCACAAGGACGGACCACAAGGCATGTGGAGTCTGCCACAAGGAGCAGTATGAGAGCTTCTTTACAATGAACTGGAAGAGGACTGCAAGGATGGAGAAGTCCCTCTTAACAGGCAAGTCTCCAAACCCATCATGGGATTATCTCATGATGCCCCATGGCTTTACAAGAGAACACAGCATGCAGAGGTCCCATGCATTTGCGCTAATTGACCATCTCCTTGTTGACAGGGCCTATGGTGGAAGATTCCAGCCAAAAGAGGGATGGGCGTTTTATGCAAGGCATGGAGACATTAAGGCATGGGATGTCCTTGAGGAGATACCTCAAGCCAGGGGAGTAGATGCCCATAGGTCGTTCTTACACGGCACAGGTGCATTTGCTAATCCTGTCTGTCTGTTCTGTAAGACTTCTGACCATATCCTTGACTGGGCATATATGGGTGACAAACACCCAAGGGCAAAATGGGATAGGACATCAAAGGTCTATGAGATGGCAAAACATGTGAACCATACATTTGCCTGTTTTGCATGCCATGACCCACACTCAGCACAGCCAAGGGTAATTAGGGACGCCCTTATAGAGGCAGTCGTTGACAGGGGAGAAGGGACATATCCATATGACAAGGAAAAGAGCAAGCGGATAACAATGACTAAGGTAGTCTTTAACAGAGATGGAACTCCCTATAGGGCAATCGGCATACTTAACAAGCCCCACTCTGTCTTGATGTGTGCTCAGTGCCATGTTGAGTATAACTGCAACCCAGGACTTGAGTTTCCCACAGGAACGCCTGTTGGTATGGCTGACAGGAGGGCAAACCTCTTTCAGTGGACAAATGTATGGGATTATGACAAAAAGACAGAGGAGGTCTTCAAGTTCAGAGACTTCAGGCATGGTATTACTGGTGCTATGCTCACAAAGTTCCAGCATCCAGAGGTTGAGACCTTCTGGGGGAGCAAACATGAAAGGGCAGGAGCAGAATGTAAGGACTGCCATATGCCGAAGTATAAGCAGGTTAAACCGGTAACTCCAACAACAGCCTCAAAGTATTACAGCACTCCAGCAGGATATTACACCTCACACTGGCAGACAAATCCCAGGAACTACATTAAAGAGGCATGCCTAAAATGCCACCCTGACTGGAATGAAACAAAGGCAAACTATGTGATAGACAGTGCAGTTACCCACCTGAAAGGCAAGGCAAGAAAGGCTGAGTTCTGGCTCACACAGCTCATCAACAAGTTCATTGAGGCGAGGGCTGTTGGCGTAGATACTGCTGTTATAGAAGAGGCAAGAAAGAAGCACGCACAAGCACATACAC
>CAMTWD010000009.1:0-50048 GCA_947085365.1 uncultured Nitrospirota bacterium
GGTCAAGGGTGCCATGGTCTATCCTGCTGTGGTCACGAGTATTGCTGTAATTGTTGTGGCAATCATAATGATCTTTGTCGTCCCCACATTTGCAAAGATGTTTACCCAGATGGGAGGCACACTCCCCCTTCCAACCAAGATAGTAATAAATATAAGTCACTTTCTTGCTGGAAAAGGTGGTCTTTTAATACTCTTCTTTATTATACTCTCTGTTGTTGCCTTTACGAGATTTAGAAGAACAGAAAAGGGCAGATATATAACGGATTCCCTTTTTCTTAAGCTGCCTGTATTTGGCATCCTCATCAGAAAGGTGGCTGTGGCGAAGTTTACGAGGACACTGGGCACACTTGTGGGAAGTGGGGTTCCCCTTCTTGATGCCTTGGAGATCACATCCAAGACAGCAGGTAACAAGGTTATAGAATATGCAGTGAGGGATGTAAAAAAGGCTGTCTCAGAGGGTAAGACCTTGGCTGAACCCCTGATGAAATCAGGTGTCTTTCCGCCCATGGTAACCCATATGATTGCCGTGGGTGAACAGACAGGAGCCCTTGACCAGATGCTCTCAAAGATAGCTGACTTTTACGATGATGAGGTTGATGCAGCTGTCTCAAACCTGACAGCCATGATGGAACCAATGCTGATGGTATTTCTTGGGGGCACCGTGGGTTTCGTGGTTGTAGCCATGTATCTACCTATATTCAGACTCATAGCCCTTATAAAGTGACAAAGGTTAAGGCCCTTATATTCTTCAGAATAGGTTTTACAATACTTCTTCTGGGCTCTTTCCTTCTTTTAAAGCTACACCCATCGCCCCTGCCCTACCATCATATGATAAAATATCTGGTTCTTAGCATATTTATCCTCAGTTTTATTTATCTCCTGATCCTCCCATATATTAAAAACCTCAAGGCCTTTGCCTATCTCCAGCTCATCATCGACTCCCTCTTCATAATAGCCCTTATATTCATGACAGGGGGAGTGGAGAGCTGGTTTACCTTTCTCATGATTCTGAATGTTATAGCTGGTAGTATCGTGATAGGAAGGACTGGAGGGTTTATCATCGCCACAATCCTCAGCCTTTTATACGGCCTTCTGATAGACCTTCAATTTTACAAAGTGATCCCCCTTGCCTTTGATCCATCTTTAAAAGTCTATCATTTTCTCTATAACATCTTTATCCATATATCAAGTCTCTATCTTGTAGCGTATCTTTCAGGTTATCTAACGAGCAGGCTTCAGATGACCTACCAAAGACTAAAAAGCACAGAGCATGATCTTTCAGAGCTCAGGGCATTGAATACCATTATTGTGGAGAATGTCCCCAGTGGCATCGTTACAACCAATGGTGAGGGGAAGATAATCGCCTTTAATAGTTGCGCAGAGCTGATTACAGAGATACCCAGGAAAGAGGCAATAGGGAAGTCTATCTACGATATCTTTCCTTTTCTGAGAAATTCCCTTGAGACCCCTGAGCTTCGTATCAGGACCGAGGGGAGTATAAGGGTAAAGGGTGGTGAGAAGTTCATAGGAATAACCATTAATAAACTCAGACATCACGATACCTCCCGTAGTGGCGGAGTAACTGTTGGATTGATTGGAGTCTTTCAGGACCTTACAGAGATCAAAAAAGCAGAGGAGGATGCAAAGAGGAGGGAGAAGCTTGCTGCCATAGGTGAGCTTTCCCGCAATATTGCCCATGAGATAAGAAACCCCTTAGCATCTCTGAAGGGTTCTATTGAGATCCTTATGGAAGACAGGATATCCCCTGAACAGAAAAAGAGGCTTATGGAGATTGCCCTCAAGGAGATGGAGAGACTCAATAAGATAATAACAGACTTTCTCATTTATGCGAAACCATCTCCTCTGCGCATTAAGAATTTCAATCTGATAGATCTTATTGATGAGGTAATATTCATCCTCCGGAGCTCACCAAAGGCTGAGGGAGTAATGATTGAACGAGACCTTTCACCTGAACTTAGTGGCGAACTGACAGGTGAAGGGATGCTGATATCAGGAGATGAGGCACAGCTCAAACAGGTATTCTTAAATCTTGGTTATAATGCCCTTGAGGCCTTAGAGAACCAGCCATTCGCAAAGAGACTCAATATATCCATCCAGAGGGAGGGAGAATTTGTTACCGTATCCTTTAAGGATTCAGGTCCAGGAATAAGGGAAGAAGACATTGATAAGATCTTCTATCCCTTTTACTCCACAAAAGAGGATGGCAGCGGACTCGGCCTCTCCATTGCCTATAAGATCATAGAGGAACATCATGGTAAAATATCAGTAAGGAGTTCTCCAGAAGGGACTGTATTTGATGTAATGATACCAATGGTGGCGAAGTAAATGAGGCTGAAGGCTGAAGGCGATAGGCTGAAGTTAAAGACAAAATAGGCTGAAGGCAGTAGGCTGAAGTTAAAAAATAATTTTTGTTTTTTCTTCAGCCTTAAGCCTATCTTCAGCCTTCAGCCTAAAGCCTTAAGCCTAATTTGGTGGCGAGACCAGAGGGAGATAATATGAGTGCAAAGATCCTGATTGCAGAGGATGAAAAGGGGATGAGGGATGTCCTCGAGATATTCCTTCAGGAGGAGGGTTACCAGACCTTCTCTGCAAAAGATGGCCTTGAGGCAATGGGGATGCTTGAAAGGGACATCTATGACCTCGTTATTACAGACATAAAGATGCCCGGTGCAGACGGTTTTGAGGTTCTCAAAAAGATAAAAGAGATCTCTCCCCATACAGTAGTAATAATGATCACTGCCTACGGAACAACAGAGTCTGCCATTGAGGCCATAAGGCTCGGTGCCTATGATTACATAGAGAAACCCTTCAAGATAGAAGAGATTAGGGTCGTCGTCAAAAGGGCTCTGGAAAGGAGAAGATTTACTTCAAGGCTTTCTCTCCTTTCTGAGAGGCTTAAACCTCAGCAGTGGTTGTGTGAGATCATTTATACAAGCGAAAAGATGAAGGCATTAATGGATACCCTTCCGAAGATTGCCCAGACGAGTTCCAATGTCCTTATCACTGGAGAAAGTGGTGTGGGTAAGGAACTCATTGCCAGGACACTCCACAGATTGAGTAACAGGGCAGGGAAGGAGTTCGTTGCCATCAACTGTGCAGCCTTTCCAGAGGGCCTCTTAGAGAGTGAGCTTTTTGGACACATGAAGGGTGCCTTCACAGATGCCCATTATAACAAACAGGGACTCTTCGAGATCGCCGATGGAGGAACCATATTCCTCGATGAGGTGGGAGATATGCCCCTGAGCCTTCAGGCAAAGCTTCTCAGGGTGATAGAGAACGGCACATTCAGAAGGGTTGGAGGAGTCACAGATATAAAGGTGGATGTGAGGATCATTGCTGCTACAAATAAGGATCTTAAAAAGGAGATAGAAGAGGGAAGATTCAGGGAGGATCTCTATTACCGATTGAATGTTATACCTGTTCATATTCCACCTCTGAGGGAAAGAAGAGAGGATATACCCCTTCTGGCAGGGCATTTTATAAAGAAGTATGCTCCCTCAAAGAGATTGACAGAGGAGGCCCTTGAGGCCCTGAAAGATTATTCCTGGAGGGGGAATGTGAGGGAACTGGAAAATGTCATAGAGAGGGTCTGCCTGCTGAGTCAATCTGACGAGATAACTGTAAAGGATCTTCCTCCTGAGATTGTAATGGATGCAAAGAAAAAGACCCTGATTCCTGAATTAACTCCAGAGGGCATAAATCTTGACAGGCTTGTAGAGGAGATTGAAAAGGAGTACATAATAAAGGCACTCAAGCTCACAGGTAATACAAAGGTAGAGGCAGCAAGACTGCTGGGTCTCTCCTTCCGATCCTTCAGGTATAGATTAAAAAAATACAATATAGAGTTATAGAATCCTTTCAGGATGGGTATAGATATTAAATCTATCCCCTCTCATAAATCCTACAACTGTCATGCCAGCCTTTTCGGCGATGTCGAGTGCCCTTGTTGTGGGAGCCGTCCTAGAGACCACAAGGGGTATTGACCATCGTGCACACTTACTGATCATCTCAGAAGAGAGTCTTCCACTGGCAAACATTATCTTACCGCCGAGTTTTATATCCTCAAGGACTGCATACCCGATAACCTTATCTATAGCATTGTGTCTTCCTATATCCTCAGCAAAGGCAATCAATATCCTTCCATCAGAAAGGGCTGCACTGTGGATACAACCTGTGGATTTATATAGATCTGACCTCATCTGGAATTCATTGAATAGATTCTTCAATACTTCAGGCCTAACCCTTAAGTCCTTGTATCCTACATCCCTGATCTCCTTTTTCTCAAAGGTAACCCCTCCTGCACAACCAGAGGTAATTGTTACCTCGCCACCAAGTGCTGTTACCTCGCCACTAAGTTCAGATACCACATCCACCACTATCTCCTCTCCGTAAACTATCTCCATCCTCTCAGCACACCAGGAGCCTTTAATAATCTCCTCTGTAAGGAGAAGTCCCACCACGAGCTCCCTCACCATCAGAGGTGTGCAATAGAGCCTCAATAGATCCCTGCCATTAACCTTTATCCTCAGGGCCTTCTCCACAGCAACAGGGTCTTCCATCTCTTCAAAGATAACATCCTTCTCCTTCAGTCTTACCCTCTTTACCTTTCTCTTCAATGTAGCATTCATCGCCAACTCCTAATTTACTTTCCTATGGGTTTTACAGGACAGTCTTCACACAATGGTTTGGGTTTACAGAACTCCTTTCCAAGTCTCACCAGTAGGGCATGGTATTCATTGTATATAGCTGGATCAGGTTCGATGGCATGATGAAAGAGACTCTGTATCTCTGAATAATCAGCCTTGCTCTCAATTATTCCATGTCTTATGAGAAATCTCTTTGTGTAGGCGTCAACAACAAAGATCGGTCTGTTGAGGGCATAAAGAAGGATGGAGTCTGCTGTTTCTGGTCCTATCCCGTCAACATGGAGGAGTCTGCTTCTGAGATATTGAAGATCGCAGGAATGCATATTCTCCATTTTACCATCGAATTCCTCAATAAGAAATTTTATAAAGGACTTGAGTCTCTCTGCCTTTATATTGAAATACCCAGCAGGCCTGATGAGCCTTGCAAGGCTATCCTTATCGAGGTGGTATAATCTCTCGGGTGAAAGGAGCCCCCTCTCTTTTAGATTATTTATTGCCTTCTCCACATTCTTCCAGTTTGTATTCTGGGTCAGTATTGCCCCCACTGCAACCTCAAAGGGGGATTCGGCAGGCCACCAGTGCTGTGGTCCAAAGGTGGTATAGAGCCTAACGAATACACTTCTTAAAAATCTCTTTGTAGTTCTATTGTCTTTTGGCATATATTTTGTTATTTTAATATAACATGCTTGACCCAAGATTCATAAGAGAGAATCCTGATGTTGTGAGAAGGGCCCTCATAAACAGGGGATATGAAACCAATCTCCTCGAGAGATTCCTGGAGATTGATGCCAGGAGGATGGAGATTTTAAAAAATGTAGAGCTCCTCAGGCAGAGGAGAAATATCATCTCTAAGGAGATATCAGAGTTAAAGGCAAAAAGGGCAACAACTGTTACCTTACTTAGTGGTGAAGTAACAGTTGCCCCCGATGTTGCCTCACCATTAAGTGCAGATGCCCTTATCAATCAAAAACTGGAGGAGGCAAAGGAGGTCTCCGATAAGATTACTGCCCTTGATGAGGATCTGAGAAGGCTTGATGATGAATTGGCTGATCTGCTCCTTAATATCCCCAATATCCCTCACCCTTCTGTTCCTGTAGGAAAGGATGAGACAGAAAATGTAGAGATAAGGAGATGGGGTGAACCAAGGGAGTTTGATTTTCAGCCCCTGAATCACTGGGAGATTGGAGAGATCCTCGGGATTATAGATCTTGAGAGGGCTACAAGGATTGCCCAGACGAGATTCAGTATAATGAAGGGAGCTGGTGCACGACTCGAGAGGGCACTTATAAATTTTATGCTCGATATCCATACATCAAAGGGGTATAAAGAGATATTCCCTCCCCTTCTTGTGAATAGAAAGACAATGACAGGGACAGGACAGCTTCCTAAGTTTGAGGTGGAATTGTTCAGGACAGTGGATCCAGAGCTCTACCTTATTCCCACAGCAGAGGTTCCCGTAACGAATATCCACAGGGAAGAGATCCTGAGGGAAGAAGACCTTCCCCTCTATTACACTGCCTATACACCCTGTTTCAGGAGAGAGGCCGGTTCTTATGGAAAGGATGTGAGGGGTCTTATTAGACAGCATCAGTTCAATAAAGTAGAGCTTGTGAAGTTTGTGAAACCAGAAGACTCCTATGATGAGCTGGAGAGTCTTACAAGGGATGCGGAAGAGATACTCCAGAGATTGAATCTCCCCTACAGGGTCGTCTGTCTCTGCACAGGAGATCTTGGATTTTCAGCAGCAAAGACCTACGACATAGAGGTATGGCTTCCGGGTCAGCAGAGGTACAGGGAGATATCCTCCTGTTCCAATTTTGAATCCTATCAGGCAAGAAGGGCAGATATCCGCTTCAGGAGGACAGGGAAGAAGGGAACAGAATTTGTCCATACCCTCAATGGTTCGGGTCTTGCCATAGGAAGGACTGTAGTGGCAATCCTCGAAAATTATCAGCAGAAAGACGGGACTGTTATTGTCCCAGAAGCCCTCAGGCCATATATGAAGATGGATGTTATAAAGGGAGAATAGGTGAGGATATACCCTGATATATTAAGACTCATAGGCAACACACCCCTTGTAAGGCTCAGAAGACTTCCTGATCCTGATGGGGCTGAGGTCTATGCAAAACTGGAGGGATTTAATCCTGGCGGCTCTGTAAAAGACAGGATTGCCCTCAATATGATTGAATGGGCTGAAAGGGAAGGGAGGCTTCAGCCTGGCGGGACAATCATTGAACCCACCAGTGGGAATACAGGGATTGGCCTTGCCCTTGTCTGTGCTGTAAAGGGCTATAGACTCATTCTTACCATGCCCGAAAGCATGTCCATTGAAAGGCGGCAGATCTTTACAGCCTATGGAGCAGAGTTGATATTAACACCAGCAGAGCGCGGTATGCTTGGAGCTCTGGAAAAGGCAGAGGAGATATATCTTAAAAACAGAGACTATTTTATGCCCCAGCAATTTGAGAACCCTGCTAATCCTGATGCCCATAGAAAGACAACCGCCTTAGAGATCATTAATGACCTTGGAGGTGTGCCCGACGCCTTTGTTGCTGGTGTTGGTACAGGAGGCACAATTACTGGTGTGGGAGAGGTCTTTAAAGAAAGGAGGAGGGATGTACTGATTGTGGCAGTAGAGCCTGCTGGCTCACCAGTACTTTCAGGGGGTAATCCAGGAAGACACAGGATCGCTGGTATCGGAGCCGGATTTTTTCCTGGCGTCCTTAATACAAAGATATATGATGAGATTATCCCTGTAACAGATGAGGATGCTGAGGAGACCTCCAGAAGACTTGCAAGGGTTGAAGGGATTCTTGCGGGGATCTCTTCAGGTGCAGCCCTCTGGGCTGCCCTCAGGGTTGCAAAACGGCTCGGTAAGGGAAAGAGATTGGTGGTAATCCTGCCCGACAGGGGTGACAGGTATCTGAGCACAGGGATATTTAATCAATAATATGTTCATTGTCCTTATTGGTGGAGGCTATAGTGGTTGTGGAAAGACTACCTTCGGAACAGGTCTTCTGAGACTCCTTGGAAAGGGATGGGGGGTTATAAAGTACACAAAGACGGCATTCTCCTCCACAATCGTCTCCAGGTCTGATATACTTAAGATTCATGGTAAGGATACTGCAAGATACCTTGAGGCAGGTGCTGAGAAGGTCCTCTGGCTACAGGGCCATCCCGAAGGACTTAAAGAGGCCCTCTTCAAGGGCTTAAAGAGGCTCTCTTCTTGTAGGGGAGTTATCATTGAAGGCAATACCCCAATTGAGTTTTTAACTCCTGATGTTGTAGTATTTGTAGAGGGAGAGAAGGGGTCTGCCAAGTCATCAGCAGAAAAGGTAAGGATAAAGGCCCATATAATCGTAAAGGGTCCAGATATGGAAAGGGCGATGAGGGATGCGAGGGATCTTATTGAGAAGAGGCTTTCTGCAAAAGAAGAGCTTATTAAAAAGGCTGTAAATAAAAGGATTCCCTGTAGGGTTGCCAGGCTTATTGCTGAGAGCCACGGCCTTAACTACAGGGATATCGGTGAAATGGCTGATGCCTTGGGCATCAAGATTACAGATTGTGAACTGGGATGTTTTTAATTTAAGGGATGGGGCTCATATTATTTGAGATTGCCTTGACATTTTATTTTGCCGGGGCCATAGTGAGTATCGTGGAACTCTGGATGGGCTCACGGGCGACCTCAAAACCTGTTATCTATATTGCTGGTGCTGGCTTTATATTTCATACCCTCTCCATCATCATGAGATACATCCAGGGTGGTTATCTACCAATTACGAACCTTCACGAGGCATCTTCCTTTTATGCGTGGTCAGTGCTTTTGCTCTTCTTTTTCCTGCAGGCAAGATACAGACCAGGACTTCTGGGATGCTTTGTAATGCCCCTTGTATTTCTGCTCATGCTCTCATCCTCCATGCTTCCCAGGGAGCTGAGGCCTCTTAATCCTATATTACAGAGTTACTGGTTACCTGTCCATACAATCCTTGCCTTTGTAGGTAACGCTGCCTTTGCCCTTTCCTTTGTTATCGGCATAATGTATCTTATCCAGGAGCATTATCTCAAGTCCAAACATCCATCAGGAATCTTCTCGAGATTACCAAGTCTTCAAACCCTTGATGAGATCAATTACAGGATGATCACCTTGGGCTTTCCACTGTTGAGCCTTGCAATCATTACAGGTGCTGTATGGTCTGAGACAGCCTTCGGAACATACTGGAGGTGGGATCCAAAAGAGACCTGGTCACTTATAACATGGTTTATTTATGCATTACTCCTTCACGCCCGCCTCATCTCGGGCTGGAGGGGAAGGAGGGCAGCCCTTTTAAGTATCATGGGTTTTGCAATGGTGATCTTCACATTTTTTGGAGTAAGTCTGATCTTTAAGACATATCACAAATTCTAAAAGGAAACCGTGATTACCGTAATAGGCCTGAATCATAAAACAGCTGATATAGAGGTAAGGGAAAAACTTGCCTTTAATGGCCCAAAGCTTGAGGAGGGCTTGAGGAGGCTTTACAATCTTCCAGGTATAAAGGAGGTATTTATCATCTCCACCTGTAACAGGGTTGAGTTATATTACCATTCCAGTAAAGATGTTAGCCCGGAGGTCATTAAATTCCTTGCAGGGTTTCACAACATCCCTCAAGAGAGTCTTGAAAAGGGGATTTACATATTGAATGACCTCGAGGCAGCAAGACATCTCTTCAGGGTTGCCTCCAGTCTTGATTCCATGGTGGTTGGTGAACCCCAGATCCTCGGACAGGTAAAGGAGGCCTTCCAGTTTGCCTTAAATAAAAAGACAACAGGTCTTATACTTAATACCCTTGTAAAAAAGGCAATCTCTGCTGCAAAAAGGGTGAGGACAGAGACAAAGATTGCGGAGAATGCCGTATCCATAAGCTATGCTGCTGTGGAGCTGGCAAAAAAGATATTTGAGGATCTTTCCACCAAGAGCTTCATGCTTCTTGGAGCTGGTGAGATGGCAGAGCTTGCAGCAAGGCACCTCATATCAAATGGTGTAAGGTCTGTAACTGTGGCAAACAGGACATACGAAAGGGGTTGTGAGCTTGCTAAGGAATTCAATGGAAGGGCTATAAGATTTGAAGACTTCCCCCGGGAGCTCGTTCATACAGATATCGTAATCTGCTCAACAGGTGCACCAGGTTATGTGCTGACAAAAGAAGAGATGAATCGGATTATGAAGGAGAGAAAGCAGAGGCCAGTATTCCTCATAGACATCTCTGTTCCAAGGAATATTGATCCCTCCATCAATGAGATAGAAAATGTCTATCTTTATGATATTGATGACCTGCAGGGTGTGGTGGATTCTAATCGCATGGAGAGGCAGAAAGAGGCTGCCCTTGCAGAGGAGATAATAAAAGAGGAGGTGGAAAAGTTTCAGAGGTGGCTCTCATCCCTTGACTCTGTCCCTACGATTATTGCCTTACGGAAATGGGCAGAGGATATAAAGGAGGAAGAGCTTAAAGACTTCTTTAATAGATTCCCCTCGCTCGATGAAAAAGAGAAAAAGGCAGTGATACAACTTGCCAATACAATTGTGAACAAACTGATCCATCCCCCTACAGTTGCCCTCAAATCTGATTCAGAAGATAGAGAGATCCTGATTGCTACCATAAAAAGGCTCTACTCCCTTGATGAGGATATGGATGAGTAATGAAAGGAGAATCCATGAAGAAAAGAAAGATCGTCATAGGAACCCGTGGATCAAAACTTGCCCTCTGGCAGGCTGAACTCGTAAGGTCAGAGATATTGAAACATTCACCTGAACTCGAGATAGAACTGAAAAGGATAAAGACCACAGGTGACAAGATCCTTGATGTCCCCCTTGCAAAGGTGGGGGGTAAAGGTCTCTTTGTGAAGGAGATAGAAGAGGCACTTTTAAGAAGAGAGATTGATCTTGCTGTCCACAGCATGAAGGATGTTCCAACCATTATACCTGATGGTCTACGGATTGGTGCAATCCTGCCCAGGGAAGATCCCAGGGATGCCTTTATAATCGGAAAGAGATATTCTGAAACTATAAAGGCCTTTAAAGACCTTCCAGAAGGTGCTGTAATAGGCACGAGCAGTCTCAGAAGGGCGTGCCAGCTCAGGAGCCTTAGACCGGATATCAAGATTCTCCAGTTGAGAGGAAATCTTGATACAAGATTCAGAAAACTCGATGAAGGTCAGTTTGATGGAATGATCCTCGCCGTAGCAGGGGTGAAAAGACTTGGCTGGGAGGATAGGATAACAGAGGTCCTTTCTTTTGAAATAAGCCTTCCTGCAATTGGTCAGGGAGCAATAGGAGTAGAATGCAGGATAGACGATCCCTATATAAATTCCCTTATAGCCCCTCTAAATGATCAGGAGACCTTTATTACCGTAATGGCCGAGAGGGCCTTTTTAAAGAGGCTTGAAGGTGGCTGTCAGGTTCCAATCGCTGCCCATGCCAGATTGCAGAGGTTAGACGGAAGATTTCGCCTTATAATGGATGGGCTTGTGGGTTCTGTATCAGGAGAGAGGGTAATTCGAGGACATATTGAGATAGATATGGAGCCTTGGAGTGGGGACCTTCCAGATGACAAAATAACAGTGGCAGAAAAGGCAGGGAGGGAACTTGCTGAGGACCTTCTTGATAAGGGGGCACGGGAGATCCTTGAAGAGATCTACAGGACCGGGGCAGGATCTCTATGAAGGGAATGGTATATATAGTTGGAGCAGGACCTGGGGACATCGGGCTTCTTACAGTGAAGGGTCTCAGGTCTCTTCAGAGGGCAGATGTGGTTGTTTATGACTTCCACATAAATGCCCAGATACTGAATTATATTAAACATGATGCAGAATTCATCTATGCTGGTAAGAGGGGTGGCCATCATGAACTCTCACAGGAGGAGATCAATCGTATCCTTATTGAGAAGGCAAAAGAAGGCAAGGTTGTCTGCAGGCTCAAGGGTGGTGACCCCTTTGTATTCGGAAGGGGTGCTGAAGAGGCAGAGGTACTTGCCAGAGAGGGAATACCCTTTGAGATTATTCCTGGTATAAGTTCAGCAATTGCAGTGCCTGCCTATGCAGGTATACCCCTCACCCATAGAAACTACTCCTCTCTATTCACAGTTATTACGGGTAATGAGGATGCCACAAAACCAGAAAGCACTATAAACTGGAAGGCCCTTGCAGAACTGGATGGGACCCTTGTCTTTTTGATGGCTGTAAGGAATCTCGAGGCAATTACTGAAAGATTAATTATAAATGGAAAAGACCCCGATACACCAGCAGCACTTATAAGGTGGGGAACCAGGGCAGACCAGATAACCTTTACAGGAACCCTCAGGAATATTCCCGAGATTGTGAGACTAAATGATGTAAAACCACCTGCTATATTTATTGTGGGCAGGGTCGTGGAATTAAGGAGGTTCCTTCAGTGGTATGAGAAGAAGCCCCTCTTCGGTCACAGGATATTGATTACAGGGAAGGTCTCCTCTGAATATGAAAGGCTTGAACTCCTCGGTGCAGAACTCATAGAATTCCCCACTATCGAGATCGTTCCGCCAGAGGACTGGGGCGACCTTGATAAAGCGATAGATGGAATCGAGACCTATAACTGGATTGTCTTTACAAGTGTTAATGGAGTCAATTATTTTATGGAAAGGCTTCTCCAGAAAGGTAGGGATGTAAGGGCACTTAATGGATTAAAGATATGTGCTGTCGGTAGTTCCACAGCCTCAGAGTTAAGACGATATGGGATTCTGGTAGATCTTGTGCCTGAAGAATTCAGGGCAGAGGGTCTTGTCTCTGCCTTCAAGGATTTATATAAAGGTAGTTTAAAGGGAGTGAGGATCCTCCTTCCGAGGGCAGAAAATGCCAGGGAGGTCTTTCCTGAAGAGATTAGGGCCCTTGGAGGAGAGATAGATACACCAGTGGCCTACAGGTCTCAGAAACCTGAGACCCATGCAAAGAGGATCAGGAGATTCTTAAAAGAGGGAAGGATAACAGTAGCGGTCTTTACAAGTGGTGCAGGTTTTAAAAACTTCATTGAGCTCATTGGTGGCATTGAATTCTTAAGGGATATAAGGATTGCCGCTATAGGTCCTGTAACAAAGAAGGCAATAGAAAGGTATGGCCTTTCTGTCTCCATAATGCCTCAAAGGGCAACAATTGAAGACTTGGTGGAAGAGATAATTAAAGGCCTCTTTTCTTTTTCTTCAGCCTACGCTTAGTTTGGTGGCGAAAGTAACAGTTGGCGAGGTTAAGGGTTAAAGGTGTTTTCCGTGCTATAAGGACTGAGCCTGATCCCAAGCTGCTTTAACTTTCTATAAAGGGCTGTTCTTTCAAGACCTATTGCCTCAGCCGTTTTTGAGATATTCCAGTTGTTTTCCTGGAGCCTTTTGATAATAAAGTCCCTTTCAAGGGCATCTCTGGCCTCTTTAAGGGTCTTAAATTCAAGATAGGATTGATGTTGGTGGCGAAAGTAACAGTTGAAGAGACTCGATTCCTGGCATAGTGGCGAGGTAACAGTTGGTGGTGAGGTAACAGTAAAGAGACCTGTTTTGAGGTCAGAGGCTGTAATCACCCCCTTTTGGCACATTATTACAAGCCTCTCTACAAGATTCCTCAATTCCCTTACATTTCCAGGCCAGTCGTAGGTGGATAAAGACTTAAGGGCATCCTCTGATATAGCCTTTGGGGTCTTTCCATATTCAGCAGCTATAAGCTCAAGGAAGTGCCTTACAAGTAAAGGTATATCCTCCTTCCTTTCCCTGAGTGGAGGGACCCTCAGTGGTATGACATTTAGTCTATAGAATAGATCCTCCCTAAAGTTTCCCTTTCTCACCTCCTCTTGGAGGTCTTTATTCGTAGCAGCTATAATCCTTACATCCACCTTTATATTCTTGCTTCCACCAACCCTCTGAAACTCCCTTGTCTCTATGGCCCTCAGAACCTTTGCCTGGGCATCCATGGACATATCACCAACCTCATCAAGGAAGAGTGTTCCTCCATCAGCAAGTTCAAATTTCCCCTTTTTCCTCTCGACGGCTCCAGTAAAGGCCCCTTTTTCGTGGCCAAACAATTCACTCTCTATAAGCTCCTTTGGAATGGCAGCACAGTTGACCTCCACAAAGGGCCCACTCCGTCTTGGACTCCTTTCATGGATCAGCCTTGCCACGAGCTCCTTTCCTGAGCCACTTTCACCAGTTATGAGGACTATACTGTTGGATGAAGCCACAAGGTCTATCTTGGACCTGAGCTCTCTTATAGCTGGAGATTCTCCAATGAGTTTATACCTCTTTGTGGCATCCTCTTTAAGGGACTTAAGGGCCCCTTCAAGATTTGCCATCTCAATTGCCCTTTTGACAGTTATTAAGACCCTTTCAAGAGATAGGGGCTTTTCAAGAAAGTCGTAGGCACCCAGTTTTGATGCCTTTACTGCCAGCTCTATTGTTCCGTGGCCTGATATCATGATCACCGGGACCTCCGGCCTTCTATCCCTCATTATCCTCAGTGCCTCTATCCCATCCATCTTTGGAAGCCATATATCAAGAAGCACAAGGTCAGCAGAATCAAGGTGTTCTAAACCTTCTTCAGCATCCTCTGCTGTTATTACCTCGTATCCTTCGTCCTCAAGGATTCCCTTGAGGCTCTCCCTTATACCCTCCTCGTCATCTATAACAAGTATGAGATAAGACATCCTTCTCCTTAGCTCAATTAATTGTTACCTTTCTGGCAACTCAATAACAAATATGGCCCCTCTGGGGGTGTTATCCTTTACCTTTATAAAACCCCTGTGCTCTGTTACAATCCTCTGGGCAATGGCAAGACCCAGCCCAGAACCACCTTTTTTTGTTGTGAAATGGGGCATGAATAACTTATCTTTTATTTCGTCAGGTATACCCGGACCATCATCAGCTATAGAGACGATTATCTTTTCGCCATTAAGTTGGGAGAGGGATATGTATATATTTCCTCTGGCCTCATTGCTGTGGGTGGCGAAAGTAACAGTTTCGGTGGCGAAGGTGATTGCCTCAATAGAATTATCCATAATATTTATGAAAACCCTCTTGATCTGCTCAGGGTCCACCTCTGCCACCACCGCCTCGTCAGGAAGACTGAGATGAATGTTTATCTCTTTGAAACCCATGTAAAGATTATATACATCCCTAAGGATATCCCGCATATCCACAGGCCTCTTTTTTATCTGGGGCATCCTGCCAAATTGCGAAAAGTCCGAAACGAGTCTTCTTAAACTCTCCACCTCTTTTATTATTGTTTTAGTGGAACTTTCAAAGACCTCATCAAAATCACTTTCTTTATTCTGCCATTTCTTTATAAGCCTCTCTGTAGAGAGTTTTATAGGGGTAAGGGGATTTTTCACCTCGTGGGCAATCCTTGAGGCAATCTCCTGCCATGCCATTGCCCTCTGGGCATTCACGAGGTCAGTAATATCATCAAAGACTACCAGCAATCCAATAATAGAGGAACCAGTTTCCTCCCTCCTCAAGGCTGTTATAAACACCCTGAGTATAAGAGATCTCTCTTTAATATTAATCCTTATCTCTTTCTCAATCCCTCTCAATTCCTTAATCCTTATCCCTTTTATAAGGTTTTCCAGTTCTTCAGATCCAATCGATTCAAGAAGTTCCCTGTAGGATCTACCCACAAACCCTGCGGCATCTACAGAAAGGATCCTTTCTGCAGCCCTATTCATGGAGAGGATCGTGCCTGAGCCATCAATAAAGAGTACGCCTGTATTGATGTTCTCAAGGATACTTGAGAGTCTTATCCTCTGTGCCTCGGCCTCCATATAGGATTCCTGCAGGCGCTTCTTGCCTTCTCTTAATTGGCCAACCATCGTATTAAAATTCTCGATAAGATAACCAATCTCATCATTCCTGTTCTCCTCAGGAATTATCCTTACATCAAGGTTTCCTGAGGCTACCTTCATTGTTGCCTCTGTCAATTCCCTCACCGGTTCTGTAATCTTCTTTGAAATCCTCAGGGCTGCCCAGAGTGCAAGCATTATAATAAGGAGGGTAAAAAAGCCAAAGGTCATAACAAAATTTACTCTAAGAGGGAATTTCCACTTAAGTTTTAAGGAAAGCTCTTCATAATCCTTTTTGAGATTTTCAACTATTAGTGGAATATCCTCTTGAACCTTTAAAGAACCCTTGAGAATATATACAGGGCCATCACTATTTGGTGGCGAATGTAACAGTTGAGGATTCTTAACCCTTACGGCAGCCCTTATATATTCTCCCTCTGGAGACTTAAATACATCTGATGCCTCACCCTTTAAGAAGGCCTCCTTTGTAAGTTCATCTGTATTGGTGGCGGATGAAGCAGTTGTGAGATCAAGGATTTCCCATTTGATATCTTCTTTACCCTCCTCACCTGTTACTTCTGCCACTGACATGATACCCTTAGAAGTAGAAAGGTATCGAGCCCTCCTTTTTGCCTCAGAAAGGAGATACTCCTTCTTCTCTTCATAATATATCTTTGCCAGCCTTAAGGTATTCTCAAGGGAGCTCAGGCTTTGAGGTGTTAGCCATTTTTCAATATAACCTGTTACAAGGCCACTTCCCAGGGCAAAGAGAAATATACTTGGTAAAAGGATAAGGATCAGAAAGATACTGACAAGCTGTATCCTGAACTTATGACCTGGTACATTCCTTTTTCTATCAATAAAAAGCCTCAGGATATTCTTACCCACATAAAATAGGAGGATCAGAAGGGCAAGGAGATTGAGATTTATTCCTAAGAGAAAGAGCATTGCATAAAGGGGTTCATTACCGAGTTTAATGAATCTCGTAAAAAGAAATATATTGACCCCCACAAATATGGCAAGAAGAGGCAGTATCAGTAGAAGTTTATAGAACCTCATTCTTACCTCGCCACCTCATTCTCCGCCTATTCTGAATACAGGGGACTCCCTCGATACAGAAAACTCCTTTTCAGGGACAAAAAACAGAAGATACCCCACCACAGGAGGAAGCCTCCTGAGCCTTGACTCCACAGTGACTTTTATATAATAATCCCCTGGGGCAAGCCCCTTGATATTTAAGAGGGGGAGGGACTTTATCTCCCTCATCTCCTTTAGCATGGATTCAAAACTCTTATACCTTTTTTCAATAATACGCCTTCTGTTTCTATCGTAGGAATGGAGGATGTATTCACCTTTAATAACATCTCCTACTATCTTTCTTTCAATAGAATTTCCAAATACATACTCATCAGCCCAATTCCTCCAGACCTTGAAGAGGTCTATATAAAAGATGAGCTCCTTCTGAACACCGTTCTTTGCTTCCTTGACGAAAGACTCATCAAGGATTACAGAGGTAGAAACAACAAGTTCATCGCCATTAATCCTCACATCAAGAGAACCTATCTCTGCAGCAAGACCTGATCCTGTCATGTATAGAATAAAAAGGCCTGAAAGGAGTAAAATAATAGGAAGGCTCAGACTGTTACCTCGCCACTGGGCGAGGTAGAGTGGGCCTCTCTTAGGGGATTTTCCTATGCAGATGAGGAAGACCATTGTTTTTACTATTCATTATAGCATCAAAGCTTAACTTAGTGGCGAGGAGGGCTTTATGGAACTTAAAACAGTCAAGATAGGTATTCCCGAGGGCTGTAACATAATCCTCGGACAGACCCACTTTATTAAGACCGCTGAAGATCTTTATGAAGTGATTGCCACCACAGTACCGGGAGCCGAATTTGGTATAGCCTTCACAGAGGCCTCAGGCCCCTGTCTTATAAGAACAGAGGGCAATAATGATGAGCTTATAAATGCCTGTGTGAAGATTCTTCAGGATATAGGGGCTGGTCATATATTTTGTATCCTTTTGAGAAGGGCCTATCCAATAAATATCCTGAATCAGATAAAGGCCTGTCCGGAGGTCTGCAGGATATTCTGTGCCACTGCCAATCCCCTTGAGGTTATCGTCTGTGAGACCTCCCAGGGTAGGGGTATAATAGGTGTTATTGATGGCTTTCCACCAAAGGGAGTTGAAGGCCCTGAGGATAAGAGAAAGAGAAGGGAATTCCTAAGGAAGATAGGATATAAATTAGGCTGAAGGCTTAAGGCTGAAGAAAAAAGACAAAAATTATTTTTAAACTTCAGCCTATCGCCTTCAGCCTTAAGCCTAATTATTGAGGGAGGATAACCAGATGAAGATAAAGAACATCACAGTGAGGAGTAAGGCGAGGACAGAGTTTATTGATATTACTGCTGAAATCCAGAAGATAATTGATGAAGCAGGCATAAAAAACGGTATATGCTATCTATTCGTGCCCCACACCACAGCAGCAATTACAATAAATGAAGGAGCTGATCCCTCTGTTCAGCGGGACATACAGGGTATGCTCAGCAGACTTATCCCTCAGGATCTGAATTATCAACACAGGGAGGGAAATGCCGATGCCCATATAAAATCCACAATTGTGGGAGTGGATAAGTCTGTCTTTATTGAAGACGGAAGGCTTGTCCTTGGAACATGGCAGGCTATATATTTCTGTGAATTTGATGGCCCAAGGCACAGGCGGGTTATTGTGAAGCTGATCCCCGATGACTGATTTGTGGCGGAGTAAGTTGGTGGCGAGGTAAATGAGGTTGAAGGCAGTAGGCTGAAGAAAAAAACAATAATCCTGTCTTTGTCTCTTTTCTTCAGCCTTCAGCCTAAAGCCTTAAGCCTAATTTAGTGGCGAGGTAACAGTGGGTGGCAAAGTAACAGTAGAGATTGCCAGATTAAAGGAGGAGATTAAAAGACTCAGGAAGGTCTTGAGGGATATCTCCCCCAGCCTCGAGGCCCTTCTCAGAAAGAGGGGGCTCAGGATTTATAAGAAAGAACCTTCAGAAGACCTCCTTTTACCAGATCCTCATTATATTGACCAGTATTACCAGAGACTCCAGAAGTATTCCTTCAGACTCTTCCTGAGAGATGTAATAAAATACCAGAAGGGTTTTTCCCTTGAGGATGTAACAAGATATGCTACAGAAGAGGTGACGGCCCAATACATCTCCTATCTTGAGGAGATAGGGCTGATTGAGAGGTCAGGGAAGAATAGATTCTTTCTGAGAAGACCTGTCAGGAGCTTTGGTGAGACCCTTGAATGGTTTTTTGCCGAGCTCTTAAAGAGGGAATTCTTTATGGAGGCTACCTGGGGAGTAAGATTTAAAGATACTGAGAAGAGGACCTTTCAAGACATTGGTGAGATAACAGTAGGGGGAGACTTTGATGTGATAGCAAAATTTAACGGCTCAGTACTCTATGCGGAGGTAAAATCCTCTCCCCCAAAGCAGATATACCAGGAGGAGATTAAGGCCTTTTTAAAGAGGGTAGAGCTCCTGAAACCCGAGATAAGCATATTCTTCATGGATACAGAATTGAGGATGAAGGACAAGATAGTGCCCATGTTTGAAGAGGAGATCGGAGAAGGACTCGAACGGGTTGAAAGGGAGATATTTCACAAGGATTATCACCTTTATATAATGAATTCAAAAGAGAGTATCCTCCACAACATTGAGACCATCCTTTCATGGTATCATAGGCATAAAAGGATGGCGAGGTAAGAATGAGGTTTGGCACTGTTGCTTCGCCACCAAGCCCAGTGGCGAGGTAACAGTAGGAGGCAATATGCAGAAGATAGAGGCCTGTGCCATATGTGCCTGGAGGCAGAACTGCCAGAAGAAGTTTTCTCTTTCAGGCAGGTCTCTGCATTGCCCTGAATTTGTAAGGGATATAAGCATTGAATCCCCACTCATCAGTGGCGAAGGTAACAGTGGCGAGGTAACAGTTGGGGATCATAAAAGACTTGAGGGAGAAGAAAAATGAGTTCCCCTATTAGTTCGCCACTAATTGATCAGAGGGTTTATGAGGCAATATTCCTTGAGGATGATGAGAAAAAGAGAAGGGCCCTTCTTCAATTGAAGGAGGAGGCAAAGGCAGAGGGCATAATACCATCATCTATATATCCCCTTTACAAGAAGATGGCAGAGAGCTACCCAGGATTTACCATTCCTGCTATAAACATAAGGGGACTCACCTATGATTTTGCAAGGGCGGTTTTTAAAAAGGCTATGGAACTTAATGTGGGGGCCTTTATCTTTGAGATTGCCCGTTCAGAGATAGGGTATACAAAACAGAGGCCCCTTGAATATTGTGCGGTAATCTTGGCTGCAGCCCTCAGAGAGGGATTTCGTGGTCCTGTCTTTCTTCAGGGAGATCACTTCCAGATTGTTAAAAGGAATTTTGAAAAGGATCCTGAAGCTGAGGTAAATTATCTCAAGGGATTGATCAAGGAGGCAATAGAGGCAGAGTTTTACAATATAGATATAGATACCTCCACCCTTGTTGATCTATCAAAGGAAGAGATAGAGGAACAGCAGAGACTGAACTTTGAATACACAGCACTTTTTGCTGAATACATAAGGTCTTCTCAGCCAGAAGGTGTAACTATATCCATTGGTGGAGAGATCGGAGAGATCGGACACAAAAATAGCACACCTGAGGAATTGAGGGCCTATCTGGATGGTTTTAAGAAGGTCTTTAAAGGTAAAGATGGACTGAGTAAGATAAGTGTCCAGACAGGCACGAGCCATGGAGGGGTTGTCCTTCCTGACGGAACCTTAAAGGAGGTAAATATTGATTTTGAGACACTGAGAACCCTTTCAGAGATTGCAAGGAGGGAATACGGACTTGCTGGAGCAGTTCAACACGGAGCATCCACATTGCCAGAGGAGGCCTTTGATATCTTTCCTCAGGTAGGGACGGCAGAGATCCATCTTGCCACAGGTTTTCAGAATATAATCTATGAAAGCAGGGCCCTTCCGGATTCCTTCAGGAAGGAGGTATATGAGTATCTGAAAAGGGAGTTTAGCTCAGAAAGAAAAGAGGGCGAGACAGAAGAACAGTTTATCTATAAGATAAGGAAAAAAGGGTTTGGTGCCCTTAAAAAGAGGTGGTGGGATCTGCCTGAGGAGACGAGGGCCTCTCTGAGAGAGGAGCTTTCAGAAAGATTCGGATTACTCTTTAAAAAACTGAAGGTTGTTGATACAAAAGAACTTGTGAAGACCCTTACCTCAGTGGCGAGGTAACAGTAATGAGCAGGAATAAAGGTTATTTCGGAATAGTTGTTGGTGGAGGCCCTGCCCCTGGAATAAATGGAGTCATAAGCTCTGCCACTATAGAGGCCATAAATAAGGGATTCAGGGTCTTCGGAATAAAGGGTGGATTTAAAGGCCTCTTTAATGGAGACAGAAGTGTATTTATTGAACTGAAGATTGATGATGTCTCCAGGATCCATACCACCGGGGGTTCAATCCTTGGCACATCAAGGGATTATCCTGATAAGGTAAAGGAAAGGTTCAAGACCCTTCTTAAAACCCTTAAGGCGATGAAGATCAGATACCTCATAACGATAGGGGGAGAGGGCACGGCCTTCATGGCAAACTGGATCCAGAAGTCTGCTGAATGGCTCTCTGTTGTCCATGTACCAAAGACTATTGATAATGATATACCCCTTCCAGGAGGTATACCCACCTTTGGCTATGAAACAGCAAGACACTGGGGTGTGGAGATTGTAAAGAATATAATGGAAGATGCAAGGACGATGCAGCGATGGTATTTTATAACCACGATGGGAAGACATTCAGGTCATCTTGCCCTTGGAATAGGTAAGGCCTCAGGTGCAACTATAACCCTTATACCTGAGGAATTTCCTGAAAAGGTTGTTCCTCTGAGAAAGGTTGCAGAAATCCTTGCAGGCTCGATCATCAAGAGGTTTGCCATGAATCGACCCTATGGAGTGGCAATCCTTGCAGAGGGGATTGCTGAAAAACTTGATAGAGATGAACTCATGAGATATGAATATCTTGAAAAGGATGAAACAGGAAGGATAAGGCTTTCAGAGATACAGCTCGGCAGGGTCCTTAAACATGAGGTGAAGAAGATCCTTGAGGAATATTCCATAAAGACCACGATCGTTGACAAGAATATTGGATACGAACTGAGGGCAGCCCCACCGATCCCCTTTGATGTGGAATACACGAGAAACCTTGGCTTTGGGGCTGTGAAATTCCTTCTTGAAGGTGGAAAGGGTTCTATAATCTGTTTTGAAGAGGGGAGGGTGAGGGAGATTCCCTTCAGTCAGATTACTGATGAAGAGGGAAGGATAAGTCCCAGGCTCGTGGATATCCATTCAGAAAATTATATTGTTGGCAGGATGTATATGATAAGGCTTGAGGAAGAAGACTTCAGGGGTGAGATGCTCAAGAGGCTTGCAAAGGTAACAGGCCTTACCCCCCAGGAATTTAAAAAGAGGTACTCTTATCTAACAGAAGGTTATTCCTGTAAGCCCGTCTCTCTTTAGACCTTCTCCTTGTTGAGAGCCTGCCACCTGTACCAGAAGGTTTTATAACTGAGGCCAAGAAGCCTTCCCAACATCCTTTGAGATTCTTCATGGCTCGCTTAAGAAGGTCTCTTTCAAGCCCTTCAATTTCTCGTAGGAGGTAACTGGAGGCTTGCCCTGAGTGGTCTTGCTGTAGTAGGATATTCCTATGCGAAGCCATTCTGAGTATGTTCCCCTACACCTACACACAGAATACAGCCTTCTTGATGGAGCAATAAAGATAGATGAACTTGTGAAGGTGGCTTCAGAATTCCGCCTTCCCGCCCTTGCCATTACAGATCATGGAAATATCTTTGGTGCTATAGAGTTTTATGAGAAGGTATCAAAGGCTGGCATTAAACCCATCATAGGAGCCGAGGTATATGTTGCACCTGAGAGTAGATTTAAAAAACATACTGAGAGAGGAAGCACAAAAGATTCCAACTGTTACCTCGCCACTAAGTGTGGTGAGAATGCCTATCATCTGATTCTTCTTGCAAAGGACATCTCAGGATACAAAAATCTCATGAGGCTTCTGACCCTTGCCCATCTTGAGGGCTTTTACTATAAGCCCAGGATAGACAACGACCTTTTGGAACAATATTCCGGAGGGCTCATAGCCCTCTCTTCCTGTATGAAGGGAGAGATACCCCTTCTTTTATTGAAAGGCGATATAGATGGAGCTCGCAGAAGGGCCCTTTATTATAAAAATCTCTTTGGACCTGAAAATTTTTACATTGAGCTTCAGGCAAATGGTATTCCAGAACAGGAGGAGCTCAACAAGAGGCTCGCCCTACTGGCGGAGGAGATTCATGTGGGTGTAGTGGCAACCAATGATTGCCATTATCTGAGAAGAGAAGATGCAAAGGCTCACGAGATATTGCTCTGCATCCAGACAAATAAGACCATTAATGACACCGACAGGATGAGATTCCCGACAGATGAGTTTTATTTTAAGTCTCCTGATGAGATGATGGCGGAGTTTAGCTCAGTTCCAGAGGCAATAAGGAATACAGTTCGGATAGCCGAGAGGTGCAATCTTACCCTCGAACTCGGCAAACCCCTTCTGCCTGAATTCAGCACACCTGATGGAAGTCCCCCCGAGGTCTTTCTTGAAAGGATTTCGATAGAGGGGCTCAAGAGGAGGTTCAGGGATAAGGAGATACCCGAGAATTATCGCAAGAGGCTTCATGGGGAGCTCCAGATGATAAAGAAGATGGGATATTCCTCTTATTTTCTTATAGTATGGGATTTCATAAGATTTGCTAAGGAGAGGGATATACCAGTGGGGCCTGGAAGGGGTTCTGCTGCAGGAAGCCTTGTGGCATGGGCACTGGGCATTACAGAGATTGACCCTATAAGGTATTCCCTCCTTTTTGAGAGATTTCTCAATCCTGAGCGGGTAAGTATGCCTGACATAGATGTGGATTTCTGCAGGGACAGGCGTGAGGAAGTAATAAGATATGTCCAGGAGAAATACGGTGTAGATCAGGTGGCACAGATAATTACCTTTGGGACCATGGCATCAAGGGCTGCTGTAAGGGATACAGGAAGGGTGCTCGGTATGCCCTATCAGGAGGTGGACAGGATTGCAAAGCTTATTCCAGTGAGTGCTACTAAGGAGATAAATCTGAAGACCGCCCTTGAGCTTTCACCTCCACTTAAAGAATCCTATGAAAAAGACCCCAAGGTGAAAGGGCTTATTGATATAGCCATGAAGCTTGAAGGTCTCAAGAGGCATGCCTCAGTGCATGCTGCTGGTGTGGTAATAGCACCTGAGCCACTTACGGAATATACTGCCCTTTACAAGGGTTCTAAAGGCGACGAGACGATAACGACACAGTTTGACCTTGAGGCCCTTGAGAAGGTGGGGCTTATAAAATTTGATTTCTTAGGGCTTGATACCCTCACTATAATCGATAGGACAGTGAAATATATAAAAGAAAAAGAGAGGGATTTTGATCTGAACCAGATCCCCCTTGACGATAAAGAGACATACAGGTTGCTCTCTGAGGGAAGGACTGCAGGCATCTTTCAGCTTGAGGGTTCTGGGATGAGGGAGCTTCTTATGAAGTTGCAACCTGATAGATTTGATGACCTTATTGCCCTTGTGGCACTTTACAGACCTGGCCCCTTAGGAAGTGGGATGGTTGATGATTTTATAAAAAGAAAGAAAGGCCTTGTCCCTGTAGAATACGACCTGCCAGAACTTAAGGATATCCTTGATGAGACCTATGGTGTGATTCTCTATCAGGAACAGGTAATGAGGATCTCCAATGTTATTGCAGGATTCTCCATGGGTCAGGCTGATCTCCTCCGGAGGGCTATCTCAAAGAAGGATCCTATTCTTATGGAGGAGATGAAGGAGAAGTTTATTAGGGGTGCCTTGGAGCGTGGCTATTCAGAGGAGGTTGCCAGTAGGCTTTTCGGGCTGATTGAATATTTTGGTAATTACGGATTCAATAAATCCCATTCAGCTGCCTATGCCCTTCTTGCCTATCAGACCGCCTATCTTAAGACGCACTATCCTGTGGAGTTTATGGCTGCCTCTCTTAGTGCAGAGGTTAACAAGACTGAAAAGATCATAAGGCTTATAAATGAATGCGATGCGATGGGAGTAAGGATATTACCTCCTGATATTAATAAGAGTAGCGCTGAATTTACTATTGAAGATGGTGCGATAAGATTTGGCTTAAAGGCAGTAAAGGGTGTGGGTGTAGGGGCAATTTCCGCCATCACAGAGGAAAGGGATAAGAGGCCTTTTGAGTCCTTAGAGGATTTTTTAAAAAGGATGGTGGATGATCCTACCAATTGTTCCCTCACCACCGATAGTGGCGAAGTAACAGGGGGTCTCACAGGGGGGAACGAATGTTCCCCCCTGTGTACCCCCGAAGTAACAGGGAGAAGGCGCCTCAGCAAAAAGGTTATTGAGGCACTTATAAAGGCTGGCGCCTTTGATTCCTTCGGGATTTCGAGGCAGGAGGCCCTCCAGATCCTTGAATCGCCCAGAAGCAGAAAGAGCAGGATACAGCCGAGCATGTTTGATGCGGTTGAGGAGGGGTCAGAAAATAAAAAGGATTTCTCACTGGTACCTTCGCCACCAATCGGATTCAGCCCTGATACCCTACAACTTGAAAAGAAATTTGAATGGAATCAGGCTATAAATCTTGCCTATGAAAAGGAGGCACTCGGTTTTTATATCTCTGGTCATCCCCTTCAGCCCTTCAGAGAGATCCTCAGGATATTTGGTGTAAAGGAGATAGAGGAGTTAAAGACAAAGGTGATGGGGATAGAGAGTGTTACTTCGCCCCTGTCGGTGGTGAAGGTAACAGATGAGGAAGGGCAATATAACGAGGATCTCCTCGGATGGCAAAGTAATGGGGAAGAGGGTTTAGGTATTGATAGATCTTCAACTGTTACCTCGCCACCAAGCACTGTTTGCTTCATTGCAGGTCTGGTACTGGATATAAAAAGACACAGGACAAGGGAAAGGAATGAACTTATGGCCTTCGTGACACTGGAGGATGAATTTGGTACTGTTGAGATGGTGGTCTTCCCAGAGCTTTACAAGGCTTCTATGAGCATACTTGAAAAGGGCTCCCTCGTTGTTATAAGGGGTAAGGCGGACCTTTCAGAAAAGGGCCTGAAGATCATAGCAGAAGAGCTCTGGGACTTGGAGACCTTTATAAGGAATGGTCTTAATAGGTGCTCGAGATTGAATATCCACCTCGAACTCTTTAAGACCAGAAAAGAAGACCTCATGAGGCTGATAGAGATAATTAGAGAAGACTCGAGTGGTGAAGCAACAGTTGTAGGGGTAAACGGTGGTGAAGGTAACAGTTACGGAGAGGGTCTCCCCCTCTATATCGAACTTCTCATGCCTGATTGCACCGTGAGTATTCAGAGTAGATTCAGGGTGAATCCTGATTTTAGGGTTATAAAAAGGATTCAGGAATTACTGGGTAGAAACAGTGTGGAGGTGATCTGTTGAGTTATTATTTTGACTTTGAAAAACCCATCCAGGAACTTGAACTAAAGATAGAGGAATTGAGGGTCTTTTCTGATGGCAGGGAGATTGACCTTTCAAAGGAACTTGCAGAGCTTCAAAAGAAGGTAGAAAAACTCAGAAAGGAGATATATTCCAATCTCACACCCTGGCAGAAGACCCTTCTGGCAAGACATCCTGAGAGGCCTTATACCCTTGATTACATAAATCTTATCGCACGGGATTTTGTTGAGCTTCATGGAGACAGGCTTTTTGGAGATGATCCAGCTATTGTGGGAGGCCCCTGCTACATAGGAGAGAGGTCTGTAATGATCATAGGACACCAGAAGGGCAGGACCACAAAGGAGAGGATATTCAGAAATTTTGGTCAGCCCCATCCCGAAGGGTATAGAAAGGCCTTGAGATTGATGAGACTTGCTGAAAGATTCAAGATGCCTGTGGTAACCTTCATCGATACGCCTGGTGCCTATCCAGGCATAGGAGCTGAAGAGAGGGGACAGGCAGAGGCCATTGCTACAAACCTTATGGTGATGGCAAGACTCAGGGTTCCCATTGTCTCAATAGTAATTGGAGAGGGTGGTAGCGGAGGGGCCCTGGCACTGAGCGTGGCTGACAGGATATATATGCTGGAAAATGCTGTATATTCTGTGATCTCTCCTGAGGGATGTGCTGCCATACTGTGGAAAAAGGATGGAGACCTCACCGAGGAGGATTATGCCAGGGCTGCTGAGGCCCTGAAGCTTACTGCAAAAGACCTTCTGGATTATAAGATTATTGATGGGATTATACCAGAGCCCCTCGGAGGTGCCCACAGGGATGTTCGGTCTGTGGCATCAGAAATGGAACGTTTGATAATATCGAGTATTCAGGAGCTATCCCAGAAGCCTGTGGCAGAACTCTTGGAGGAGAGGTATAAAAGATTCAGAAAGATCGGGATCTTCCATGAGGTTGTTCGTTAAAACAATAAGCAAAATTTATTACCACATCAAAAAAAAGAATTTGACTTAAAAGTGTAAGAGTCTTATAGTAGATTGATTTTTGTGTCTCACTTTAAGTTTTTGGAGGAATCCATGAGGCTTGTCTTCTTAGGTGCACCTGGAGCAGGTAAAGGTACCCAGGCAAAAAGACTTATTGAAAGGTATTCTATTCCCCAGATCTCCACAGGTGATATCCTCAGAAAGGCTGTGAGTGATGGAACCCCACTTGGTAAAGAGGCAAAATCTTATATGGATAGGGGGGAGCTTGTGCCTGATAGTGTAGTGATAGGAATTATAAGAGAGAGGTTAAAGGAGCCTGACTGTCAGAAAGGCTATATCCTTGATGGATTCCCCAGGAATGTGGCTCAGGCAAAGGCACTGGATGATATGCTGAAAGAACTAAACTCCCCTCTTGATTATGCCATCAGTATAGATGTGC
Organism: uncultured Nitrospirota bacterium; assembly: GCA_947085365.1. Classification (GTDB taxonomy): domain Bacteria; phylum Nitrospirota; class Thermodesulfovibrionia; order Thermodesulfovibrionales; family CALJEL01; genus CALJEL01. Next base: position 27,478 of record CAMTWD010000009.1, read on the forward strand.
CTTTTGATGAACTCATGAAGAGGCTTACTGGAAGAAGGACCTGCAAAAGCTGCGGGCAGATGTACAATATCTATTTTTCACCCCCCCAGAAGGATGGGGTCTGCGACAGGTGTGGTGGAGAGCTTTTTCAGAGGGATGATGATAAAGAGGAGACCATCCGTAAAAGGCTTGAGGTCTATGAGGCCCAGACAGCTCCTGTTATAGATTATTACAGGGAAAAAGGGATACTCAGGTCTGTTCCTGGAACAGGCAGTATAGAGGATATATTTAATAAGATAATCTCAATCTTAGAGAAAAGGGGGTAAATCTATGGCTAAGAAGAGAGCAGCAAAGAAAAAGACCTCTGCTAAGGCCAGAAAAAGGGTTACAGCAAAGGTTGACAATTCCCTTAGCCCTCATGGTGGAAGACCGGTAAACAGGGTTATTGAGGATAGGGAAAAGGCAAAGAGGCTTGCAAATAAGGCAAAGGTCGCCCTGGATATAAGGGATCAGCATGCAAGAGAGATAGTGAGTATAGCCTACGGATTCTTCTCACCTGTTGATGGATTCATGAAAGAGGCCGATGTGGCAAGCATCTGTAAAAAGATGACACTCTCCAGTGGTTATGTCTGGAGCATTCCGATAGTATTTGACCTTTCCGATGAGGAGATTAGGTCAATGGGGATCAAGGAAGGAGACATCCTTCTTCTCAAATACCAGAACCAGCCCTTTGCAACCTTGGAGGTTGAGGAGATCTATTCCTTTGATAAGAGGCTCATGGCAGTAAGTGTCTATGGCACTGATGATGAAAAACATCCTGGTGTCAAGAGGACCTACCAGTATAAGGATAAATTTATTGGTGGCAGGATCTCCCTTATAAATCCTCCGAGGATCAATCCTCCCTTTGATAAATTCTGGTATCCACCAGCTCAGTCAAGAAAGAAGTTTAAGGAGCTTGGCTGGAAGCATGTAGTGGCCCACCAGACCAGGAATGTTCCCCACACGGGTCATGAATGGCTCATGAAAGGTGCATGGTTTGAGGCCAAGGCTGATGTGGAGACCAATGAGTGTGGTGTCCTTGTAAACTGTGTTGTGGGAGAGAAGCGCAAGGGAGACTATATTGATGAGGCAATAGTCCTGAGCCATGCAGCCCTTGGAGAACATGGATATTTCAAGCAGGGAACCCATATGGTATCAATACTCCTCTGGGATATGAGATATGCGGGTCCAAAGGAGGCGGTATTCCATGCCATAGTGAGAAAGAATATAGGATGCACCCATCACATGTTTGGTCGTGACCACGCTGGAGTGGGTGATTACTATGATAAGTATGCTGCCCATGAGATATTTAAGAAGATCCCTCCCCTTGGTATAAAATCTGTTCTCACCCTCGAATGGTGGTATTGCCCGAGCTGTGGAGAGGTTACCTATGAGGGATTATGCGGACACAAACCCCAGAAGTTCAGCGGTAGCCTCTTAAGGAGCATCCTTCTTGATGGAGTCAAACCCACAAGGCTTATAATGAGGCCTGAGGTCTTTGATACAGTCATGATGGCTGCCGAAGAATATGGATTTGGTAACCCCTTTGTGGATGACAGATACCTTAAAGAAAGAAATGAAGTAATGACAGTTCCACCAATGGAGGTGTAATATGGCAGAGACATTTCCAATCTACATCTGGATTAATGAGGAGAGGTTTGCAAAGCTCCAGCAGGCAGGCCTTGCTGAGAAGGCAGTAGAGGCCTTTGCAGGACTGAAGAGGCTGGAGGTCCATGCAAACGAGACGCAGAAGGATGAGCTTCTTAAGAGATTTCCTGGTTCAAAGTGTGATCTTTCCACAACCCGCAGTATAGAGCTACTGCCAAGGGCCTTTAAGGATAAACTCTTTGAAAAGGTTCTTGAGCTGAGAAGCCTTGGACCTGAAGTAGTTGATGCAGCTTTAAAGAGTGCATAGTTAGTTTAGTGGCGAGGTAACAGTTGGCCTCGTTGAGGCCTTTAAAATAATAAACAAGGAGGAAAAGGGCTATGCCAAGTTATGTAATTACGGAAAAGTGTGATGGCTGTAAGGCCCAGGATAAGACAGCATGCCAGTACATCTGCCCTCACGATCTGATGACCCTTGACAGGGAAAAGATGAAGGCCTACAATCAGGAGCCAGAGCAGTGCTGGGAGTGCTACAACTGCGTGAAGATATGTCCGCAGCAGGCGGTTGAGGTAAGGGGCTACGCAGACTACATCCCCCTTGGGGGCAGTGTCTATCCTATGAGGGGTTCTGACTCCATAATGTGGACAATCAAATTCAGAAATGGTGTTATCAAGAGGTTCAAGTTCCCCATAAGGCTTACACCAGAGGGTTCGATTGATCCCTATAAGGGAGCTCCAGAGCCAGACTATTCAAAGATCAAACAGCCTGGCTTTTTCAATTATGAAGCCAGGAAGGCTTAAAATCTAAGGAGGTGTAACAATGGAAAAAGAGACCTGCACATTTTCGTATTGTCAGAGACCAGAGGTCGTTACTGTAGAGACAGACTTTCTTATAATTGGTGGTGGAATGGCTGCCTGTGGTGCTGCTTATGAGGCAGTTGTTTGGGCAAATCCAAAGAAGATAAGGGTAACAATGGTTGATAAGGCAGCAACAGACCGCAGTGGTGCAGTTGCCATGGGTCTCAGCGCTATAAACACCTATATGGGTGGAAACAAGATAGAGGATTATGTCAAGTATGTCAGGAATGACCTTATGGGCATAATCAGGGAAGACCTTGTATATGACCTCGGAAGGCATGTGGATGATTCAGTGCACAAGTTCGAGGAATGGGGTCTTCCTATATGGAAGAAGGGTGATGACGGATTCTCCCTTGACGGATTCCAGGCAAGGGATGCTGGAAAGCCCCTTCTTAAGGATTGTAAGAGTGATGAGGAGAGGGAGAAGCTTGTTGTCAGGTCTGGTAAGTGGCAGATCATGATAAATGGTGAGTCCTACAAGGTAATAGTCGCTGAGGCTGCAAAGAAGGCCCTTGAGTTAAACAGGCAGGTGACAGGGGTTCCCCAGAATCTCTTTGAGAGGGTCTTTATAACAAAGCTTCTCATGGATAAGAATAGGCCCAATACAGTCTGTGGTGCCATAGGCTTCAGCGTCAGGGAGAATAAGGCCTATGTATTTAAGGCAAAGGCGATCCTTCTTGTCCCTGGTGGATGCGTTAATGTCTTCAGGCCCCGTTCCGTTGGTGAGGGAATGGGAAGGACATGGTTCCCTGTCTGGAACGCAGGCTCAGGATATGCCATGGGTGCCTGGGCGGGTGCAGAGCTTGTGCAGATGGAAAACAGGTTCGTTCCAGCAAGGTTCAAGGATGGTTATGGACCTGTTGGGGCATGGTTCCTCTTCTTTAAGGCAAAGGCGACGGATTCAATGAGAGAAGACTATTGTGCCAATCAGGAATATATTGCAGAGGCAAAGAAGAAATATGGCAAATATGTTGATTACATGGGGACCGCCATCAGAAACCACTTCATGATGGAGGCAATGATTCGTGGTAAGGGCCCCATTATGATGTGGACAAATGAGGCGATGGCAGCGATCAGCAAGCAGATGATAGAGAAGCTCGGTGAGAAAGAGGGAATGAAGAAGGTGAAACACCTTGAGGCAGAGGCATGGGAGGACTTCCTTGACATGACTATTGGTCAGGCTGGAATGTGGGCAGCAAATAATATTGAGCCTGATAAGGTCCCTTCCGAGATCATTCCTTCAGAGCCCTATCTCCTCGGATCCCATGCAGGTTGTGCAGGGTTCTGGGTAAGTGGTCCTGGTGATATACCCGGTGCACCAGCCCACTGGCACTGGGGTTATAACAGGATGTCCACTGTAAATGGCCTCTTTATGGCTGGTGATACCTGCGGTGCCTCAGGTCACAAGTTCTCCTCTGGTTCACATGCAGAGGGCAGGATTGCCGGAAAGGCCGCTATTGCCTACATCCTTGACAATCCTGATTTCGTCCCAACACCAAGGGAGAATATTGATGAGCTTATTGCTGAGATGTACCTGCCCTTTGAGGTCTATGAGAAGTACAAGACCTACACGACATCACCACATTATATCAGCGTGAATCCTTACTTTATTAAGCCTGACCAGTTCCAGAAGAGGCTCATGAAGATCGCTGACGAGTACTTCGGTGGTGTCAATACATGGTTCAAGACCAGTGCTACTATGATCCAGGAAGGCTTGAGGAGGCTTCAGCTCCTCAAGGAGGATGCTAACAGGCTTGCTGCATCCAACCTCCATGAGCTCCTCAGGTGCTGGGAGAACTATCACAGGGTGATTGCTGCTGAGGCCCACGCAAGATCAATACTCTTCAGGGAGGATACCAGGTATCCTGGATACTACTACAGGGCTGACAAGGACTTCATCGATGACGAGAACTGGAAGTGCTTCACAATTGCAAAATACGATGCTGAAAAGGATGAGTGGACCTTCAGGAAAGAGCCTTACGTCCAGATCTTTCCCTGATGCTTAGATCTTAGTAGGTCAGAAGGTGGAGGCTACCGAGTGTAGCCTCCATTTTCAGACTTACTATCAAGGTGTCAGAAGACGAAGGAGGTCGTAGATGTCAGACAATAAAACTATCCTTATAATAGGTGGCGGAATGAGCGGTCTTACAGCAGGGATAGACGCTGCTGAGGCAGGATACAATGTGGTGATAATTGAACGGAATCCTTACCTTGGTGGAAGGGTAGCCCAGTTAAACAAATATTTTCCTAAGCTCTGTCCTCCCCTCTGTGGCCTTGAGATAAACTACAGAAGGATAAGGACAAATCCCAGCATCACCTTTTATACAATGGCTGAGGTTGAGAAGGTATCAGGTGGACCGGGCAATTACGATGTCACCATAAAGATAAGACCAAGATATGTGAATGAGAAGTGCACAGGTTGTAATGCCTGTGCAGAGGTCTGTCCTGAGGAGAGACCTGATGAATTTAACTTTGGCCTTTCAAAGACAAAGGCAGCCTATCTACCCTTTGATCAGGCCTTTCCTTTTAGATATATTATTGATGATAAATACTGTAAGGGTCCCTCCTGTGCAAGATGTAAAGATGCCTGTAAATACGATGCAATTAATTTAGAGGAGAAACCTGAGAGTATTAATATAAAGGCTGGTGCTATTGTCTTAACGACCGGATGGAACCCCTACGATGCCACAAGGATTGATAATCTTGGTTTTGGAACTGTAAAGAATGTTATTACGAATATGATGATGGAGAGGCTGGCTGCCCAGAATGGCCCCACAAAGGGAAGGATCGTGAGGCCCTCTGATGGAAAACCTGTCCAGACCATAGGATTTGTTCAGTGTGCTGGCTCAAGGGATGAGAATCATCTGCACTTCTGCTCCTATATATGCTGTATGGCCTCCATGAAACAGGCCCTGTATCTGTGGGAGCAGAATCCTGATGCAAAGGTCTACATCTTCTACATAGACATAAGGACACCTGGAAGATATGAGCAATTCTTCTGGAAGGTAAAGGATAATCCAAATGCCACACTTATAAAGGGAAAGGTTGCAAGGGTTGCCCAGGCAGAGGGTGACGATGTGATTGTTGAGGCAGAGGATATGCTCTCAGGCAAGCTTATAAGGCAGAGGGTTGATATGCTTGTGCTTGCAACGGGAATGGAACCTTCAGCAAAGACTATGAGGCCTCCGGTACCTATAACATTTAATGAGCAGGGATTTGCTGTACCTGAGGACAGTGGTATTCTTGCTGCAGGTTGTGCAAAGAATCCCTTTGATGTGGCAAAGTCTGTGCAGGATGCCACAGGTGCAGCATTAAAGGCAATACAGCGGATAGTAGGAGGTAAATAATGGAGAAGAAGATAGCCGTATATATATGTGAGGGTTGCGGAATAAGTGATGCAATCAATACAGAGAAGCTTGAGAAGACTGTGAGGAATTTCCCTGTCAAGAGACATCCTGCCTTCTGCAGTCCTGAGGGTGTGGAGATTATAAAGAATGACATGAAGAATGAAGGGATTAACACGATAGTCATCGCAGCCTGTTCTCCGAGGGTTAAATATGAGGTCTTTGATTTTCCTGGTTCAATTGTGGAGAGGGTGAACATAAGGGAGCTCGTTGCCTGGAGTCTTGAACCGAAGGATGAGCTTACTCAGGCTGCAGCAGAGGATTATCTCAGGATGGGTATGGTAAAGGTCCAGAAGTCAGACCTTCCTGATCCGTATATTCAGGATACAGTAAAGACCATACTCGTTATAGGTGGTGGTGTTACAGGGTTGACAGCAGCCCTTGAGGCAGCAAAGGCAGGCTATAAGGTATATCTGGTAGAGAAGGAGGCAGAGCTTGGAGGATTTGCAAGGCGGCTTTATAAGCAGGTCACAAGGACATCACCTTACAGGCTTGTAGACCCAACGGTGTATTCACTTATAAAGGAGGTAGAGTCCCATCCCAATATACAGGTATTTAAACCAGCAAAGGTGCTGAAGACCGATGGTCAGCCAGGGATGTGGGATGTAACAATTCAGGTTAATGGTAAAGAAGAGGTGATCCGCATTGGAGCAATTGTCTTGGCAGTGGGATGGAGGCCTTATGATGCAACAAGGCTGGGACATCTTGGATATGGAAGGTACAGGGATGTGGTTACAAATATAGAATTTGAGGAGATGGCAAAGAAGGGAAAACTTCTGAGGCCATCTGATGGGAAGGAGATCAAGAGGGTTGCCTTTGTTCAGTGCGCTGGTTCAAGAGATCCAGATCATCTTCCTTACTGTTCCTCTTACTGCTGTGCTACTTCCCTGAAACAGGCTAAATATGTGAGGGAGTTAGTAGAGGATGGTCTTGCCTTTATCATATATAAGGATATGAGGACACCTGGTCAGCATGAATTATTTTATAAAGAGATACAGAATGATCCTGGTATAATGCTTACAAAAGGAGAGGTAACAGGTGTATCTGAGGAGAATGGAAGGCTCTATGTAGAGGCTGAAAGCACCATCTTTATGGAAGAAAAGGTGAAGGTCGAGGCCGATCTTGTTGTCCTTGCTGTAGGAATGGTTCCTACTACGAGGGAGTCTCAGGAATATCTTGAAGGATTGAGGGAGGCCTCTCTAAAAGGTGATGAGGCAAAGAAGGCCTACATAGAATCAACACCAAGACCTGAATTTATCCTGAATCTTAATTACAGACAGGGTCCCGAGATCCCACCCTTTATCGAAAAGGGTAGCTATGGTTTTGCTGACTCAAACTTTATATGCTTCCAGTATGAGACACGAAGGACTGGTATTTATGCTGCAGGATGTGTGAGACAGCCCATGACAATTCAGGAGGCGCAGGATGATGCAGCAGGAGCAGCCCTGAAGGCTATCCAGGCAGTGGAGCATGTGGCAAAGGGAATAGCAGTTCATCCAAGGGCATGGGATATGACCTATCCTGATGCATTGCTTCTGAGATGCACAGCCTGTAAGCGCTGTACAGAGGAGTGTCCTTTTGGTGCTATTGATGAGGATGAAAAGGGTATACCTTATTACAAGCCTAACAGGTGTAGGCGTTGTGCTACCTGTCTTGGAGCCTGTCCTGAAAGGATTGTCTCATTCAAGGACTACAGTGTTGATATGATATCAAGCATGATTAAGTCTATAGAGGTGCCTGAAGAGGGTCTTATGATGCTTGCCTTTGTTTGCGAGAACGATGCCTATCCAGCACTGGATACAGCAGGCATTAACAGGCTCAAACTACCACCAAATCTCAGGATAATACCTTTGAGGTGTCTTGGCTCGATGAACCTTGTATGGATTGCCGATGCCCTCTCAAGGGGGATAGATGGTGCGATACTCCTTGGATGTAAATTTGGTGAGGATTATCAGTGCCACTTTGTTAAAGGAAGTGAGCTTGCCAATTACAGGCTTGGAAAGGTTCAGGAGACCCTTGGAAGGCTTCAGCTTGAGTCAGAGAGGGTGAGGATGGTTCAGCTATCCATAACGGATTACAACAGACTTCCTGAGATTATAAATGAGTTTGTTGAGAAGATAAATGAACTCGGTCCAAATCCATATAAAGGTTTCTGATTGAACTTTTATTTAAAAGGAGGTCATGAATGGCTGAGGTTATAAAACCCGATCTGAATTTTGTGAAGGAGGTTATAAAGGCTGGTGGAAAAGACCTGAAGAAGTGCTATCAATGCTCCACCTGCACAGTGGTATGCAATGTAACGCAGGACAACAGGCCCTTCCCAAGGAAGGAGATGCTTTATGCCCAGTGGGGTCTTAAGGAGAGATTATTCTCAAATCCTGATATATGGCTCTGTCATCAGTGCAGTGACTGCACTGCCTACTGTCCGAGGGGTGCAAAGCCAGGAGAGGTCCTTGCTGCAATAAGAAGACTTGCTATTAAAGAGCATTCCTGGCCGAGGTTTCTTGGCAACCTTGTTAATAGCCCCCTTTATTTAATATTCCTCTTTGCAGTTCCGGTCATCCTCTTCCTTATTGGGGCTAATGGAAATCCCTTTAATCCCGACTCCATACCAAGGGGTGAGGATGGAAGTATCGTCTATTCTAAATTCATGCCTATAAACACAGTGATTGACCCTATATTCATTGCTGCTGCGGCCTTTGCCGTGGCCTCATTTATAATGGGTGTAAAAAGATACTGGAATACCCTCAAGTCCGGAGGATATGAGCCTAAGTCCCAGAGCTTGACTGCCACCTTTATAAATACCCTTAAGGAGATCCTCCTTCACAAACAGTTTTCGAGGTGTAATCTCACGAGGGCAAGGTCTATTAGCCACCTCCTCACCTTCTATGGCTTTGTGGGGCTCTTTATTACAACCTCCTGGGTAGTGGTCTATCTTTATGGATATGAGATATTTGGTATCCAGCCCTTTGGAATATTCCATTTTGGTGAGTCTCCCTATCCCCTTTATGATCCTGTAAAGATAGTGGGGAATATAAGTGCCCTTTCCCTTATAATCGGCATAACCCTTATAGTTCTATTCAGGTTGATAAATGCACCAAAGGCAGGGATTGGAAGTTACTTCGACTGGCTCCTGATAGTTGTGATATATGTTATTACAGTAACAGGGATACTCTCACAGGTATTGAGGTTGCTGAATGTGGCAAGCCTTGCCTATCCTGTATACTTTATTCATCTTGTATTCGTCTTCTTCCTTTTTGCCTATGCGCCATTTTCTAAGATGGCCCATATGGTCTACAGGACAACTGCAATGGTCTTTGCAAGGCACAATGGTATAGTTTCAAAGGAACTCATTACTGAGAGGAAGGCAAGTTGACAATTCGAGAGCTTTTGAAGGAAAAGGGTTCTGAGCTCATAGGTGTTCATCCTGATACACCTGTGGCAAAGGCAATAGAAAAGATGGTGGACAGGAATATCGGGGCAGTTATGATCCTTGATGAGTCAGGGAAGCCCTTAGGACTTTTTACTGAAAGGGATGCCTTAAGGGCATGGGTAAAGGCTGGTAAGAATTTTGAGGGGCTGAGGGTAAAGGATATAATGACAGTGGACCTTGTTGTTGTAAAACCTGATGATGACCTCAATACAGCCATGGGCATCATGAATAAACTGAAGATAAGACACCTTCCTGTTGTTGAGGGTGGGAAGGTTATAGGGATAATATCCATGAGGGATGTGGTCAATAGCCTTGTGGGTAAGCTTGAGGCAGAGGTGCATTATCTGAAGGAATATATTTCTGAGGGAGTTTAAGGTAATTCAGTGGCGAAGTAACAGTCTTAGTGGCGAGGTAACAGTTTTTGATGACAGCTGAGCTGGCATGGTCATTAAAACCATAAATTAATCAAAAAGGAGGTAAGGGAGATGAACACCATTTTTATCATTGCCCTTTTGAGTGGGGTCATTGGAGTTGCCTTTGCACTGCTCACTGCCCAGTGGGTTCTTAAACAGCCCAGTGGCACTGAGAGGATGAGGGCAATCTCCGATGCCGTGAGAGAAGGTGCTCAGGCCTTTTTGAGTCGTGAGTACAGGACAGTTGCAATAGCAGGTGCCGTGATATTCCTTTTGATCATCATTGCAGGTCTTGGGATATGGACTGCTATTGGCTTTCTGATCGGTGCCTGTGGATCGGCCCTTGCAGGTTACATAGGTATGATGGTTACTGTAAGAAGCAATGTCAGGACTGCAGAAGCTGCTCGCAAGGGACTTGATCCTGCCCTTAAGCTTGCCTTCCGTGGTGGGTCTGTTACAGGCATGATGGTTGTGGGTCTTGCCATACTCAGTATTGCTGGATACTATTTGATCGTCCGGGGTATTGAGCCTGATGTGGAGAAGGCCTTTCATGCCCTTGTGGGTCTTGGTTTTGGTTGCTCCCTTATGAGTGTCTTTGCCCGTATAGCTGGAGGTATTTATACAAAGGCAGCTGATGTGGGAGCTGACCTTGTAGGTAAGGTTGAGGCTGGCATTCCAGAGGATGATCCAAGGAACCCTGCTGTTATTGCTGACAATGTGGGTGACAATGTTGGTGACTGTGCAGGGATGGCTGCTGACCTTTATGAGACATATGTTGTTACAGTTGTGGCAGGTATGCTTCTTGCAAAGACCATCTTTGGTGCAGAGAGTGCATGGGTGGCATTTCCGCTCCTGATTGGTGCTATATCCATAATTGCCTCTATCCTTGGGACATTCTTTGTAAGACTCGGCAAGAGCCAGTATATTATGGGAGCCCTTTATAAGGGACTTGCAGCATCGGGTATCCTTGCTGCTATTGGCTTTTACTTTGCAAGTCAGTGGTTCCTTTCTCTTCCTGAGGTTGATGCTGGCGTATTCACCCCAGTAAAGATATTCACCACTGCCCTTATAGGGCTCGTCCTTACTGGGTTGATCGTGATGATTACTGAGTACTTCACATCCAAGAACTTCGCCCCTGTCAGACATATTGCAGCAGAAAGCCAGACGGGACATGCCACGAATATTATCGCTGGTCTTGCTGTGAGTATGAAGTCTACTGCCCTTCCAGTCCTTGCCATCTCAGGTGCAATCCTCTGGGCCTATTCCCTCGGAGGCGGTTTCAGTGGAGATCCTGGGTCAGGGCTTTTTGCCATAGCCCTTTCTGCTGTATCAATGCTTTCCATGACAGGAATAGTAGTATCCATAGACTCCTACGGACCAATAACAGATAACGCTGGTGGTATAGCGGAGATGGCAGAGCTTCCAAAGGAGGTGAGGGCTGTTACAGATCCCCTTGATGCTGTTGGTAATACCACAAAGGCTGTAACAAAGGGATATGCTATCGGGTCTGCTGGTCTTGCGGCACTGGTGCTCTTTGCAGAGTATTCAAGGGCCTTTGGTGAGGCCCTCGTCTTTGAGCTTTCCAATCCAAAGGTTCTCGTTGGTCTCTTTATAGGTGGACTCCTGCCCTATTTATTTGGGGCTATGCTTATGGAGTCTGTTGGAAAGGCCGCTGGTAGTGTCGTTGAGGAAGTGAGGAGACAGTTCAGGGAGATCAAGGGAATCATGGAAGGAACGGCAAGACCTGAATATGGTAGATGTGTTGACATTGTTACAAAGTCTGCGATAAAGGAGATGATGATTCCAGCACTTCTTCCTGTGGTTGTTCCTATCCTTGTGGGATTCCTTATCGGTAAAGAGGCCCTTGGAGGTGTGCTTATCGGAAGTATTGTTACCGGACTCTTCCTGGCAATTGCCATGACAAGTGGTGGAGGAGCCTGGGATAATGCAAAGAAGTATATAGAGGACGGTGCCTACGGCGGAAAGAAGTCAGAGGCCCATAAGGCTGCTGTTACAGGTGACACCGTTGGTGATCCCTATAAGGATACGGCAGGCCCTGCAATCAACCCCATGATAAAGGTTGTAAATATAGTTGCCTTACTCATTGTTCCTTTGATTAAATAAGCAGGTCTCTAAAGTGGCAAAGTAAAAGGGGCTGACCTAAAAGGTCAGCCCTATTTTTTGTTTTCAAAAGGGGTAAACACCTTTGTTCCCCTAAGTGGCGAAGTAACAAACGTTCGGAGGTTTTAAATGAAGCTTAATATGTCTCATGTTCATCCCGTTAGATACAACCTTGATACAAGGTTTCGCTTTAGATGCCATAAGGGCATTAGCTGTTTTACAAGATGCTGTAGCAATATCGATATAATGCTTACACCCTATGATATAGTGGTTCTTAAAAAGAGGTTAAGGATTTCCTCTACAGAATTTCTTGAGAGATATACCTATACCACCATAGATGAGAAGACATCCCATCCCTTTGTCTTTCTGAGGATGCTTGATGATGAGGAAAGGAGATGCCCCTTTGTCAGCCCTGATGGATGCACCATTTATGATGCCAGACCTGTCAATTGTAGATATTATCCCGTTGGTCAGGGTGTGATCAAGACCTTAAGAGGTGAAAGGCCCGTTGCAGAAGACTTCTATTTTTTCCTCTCTGAGGATCATTGCAAGGGTTTTTTTGAAGATCAGGAATGGAGTATCAGGGAATGGAGAGAGGACCAAGGGGTGGAGATTTACGATGAATTGAATATGCCCTGGAGACTTATACAGTTAAGGAAGAACCTCCCTGGTAGTATCCTCGAACCAAGGAAACAGTCCCTTTACTACATGGCCTGTTTTGATCTTGACCGATTCAGAAGGTTTATTACAGAGAGTGGATTTGTTGAGTATTTTGAGATTCCTGATGAGAGGTTTCAGGCACTTAAGAATGATGATATTGAGCTGATGAAATTTGGGTTTGACCTTGTAAAATATATTTTGATGATCGAAGAAACCCTTAAGCCAAGGCTCCTTAAAGAGAAATAGAAAACCTCACTTACTGGTGAAGTAACAGTTACTCAGTCGCGAGGTAACAGTCGGGGGTACACAGGGGGAAACAAAGTTCCCCCCTGTGAGACCCCCGAGGTAACAGTCGGTTTAATAGGCGTGGTAAAGAGTGATGCCTAAGGAATTTGTGAGGTAGTATTGATGAGTTCTACAACATATCTGAAGAAGTTGAACGATAGGTCATCGGGCATATCAATTATTGAAGCACCGCAGATATAGTTTTGGTCTTTTTTTATGCAGTAGGCAATCCTTACCTTTATAACGGTTTGATTGCCTGCCCTTCTTGACGAAAGTCTGATATTGTAAAGACTGCCCGGTTGAAGGGCTTGATCTGTAATGAATTGGAGACCATGCTGGCTGAGATTTGTAATATGACCATTTAATATCCTCCCTTCAGCATCAATAATGAGTTCGATGTATCTTTGAAGGATTTCTGGAAGGGGATAGCGGATTTCCTTTCTCTTTTCCTGGTATTGAGTTAGTGGAGAAGTAACAGTACTTAGTGGCGAGGTAACAGTCGGGGGTACACAGGGGGGAACATTCGTTCCCCCCTGTGAGACCCCCGAGGTAACAGTTGGTTTGAAGGAGAGTCTGAGGTCATGGGCTATCTGGATATATTTTATCCAGTTCATGATTTCATAAAGACCCCTCACTGCTTCTTTGATTCTGATGGCGAGTTCTGGGTTCTCTGTTTCTCTCAGTATCTGCTGGAGGATTTCCGATGCGCCAAATGTCTTATTTATCAAAAGGTCAGAGAGGCATTCTATCTGTTTTTTATTATTTATAAAACAGCCCTCCATCCCCCCACATATGCGGTTACATCTTTCAAGCACTATAGATTTAGCTCCTTTTTCAGCCAGTCCTTTATCTCTTCTGTTATCCCGTACATCCCGTGAACAGGGGGATGAACTGGGTTTTCTATGGCCCTCTTCAGAAGTTCCTCAGGTATCTCTTCTATTATCCCAACGGTGTCTGCTATGTCACTTTTGTTCACCTTCATTAACATGAGTGTTGGTTTTTCTCCTGCTGTTTCTATATAGAAGACATAACCTATCATCTTTTGTAATTCCTCAAGCTCCTCTTTTGACATCTGGAATCTTGGTTTCATGATCAGTGGAATGGAGGCATCAAATTTGATATTGGAGAGGATATCTGGTCTCCTTTTAATATCCTTCAGCTTCTGCATACTGAATATGTTTAACTCCTCTTGAGTCATGCTATCACCTCCTCAAAGGCCTTCTTTCTGGGACGACCCTGTGAGGTATTTTGCCTTCATTCCATTCCCTCGAAACATAGAGATAGCAGTAACAGCTTCCGTATTCTTTAATGTCTTCATCCCTGTATTTACAGGGACATATTATATCTTCATCCTTTTCTTTTACACCTGTGGCAAGCCTGCAGGGACAGGATCTGTAGCCGTAACGCTCTTCATTTATTAAAAGGCCTCTTATGATGTCAAGGGTGAATTCCCTATCATTGTTAAGTTCAATACCCTGACTCTCAGCATATTTTTTTAAGATTTCGTAGAGGGCTTCAGGAGTCATGTCCCAGGAGTCTCTTTTTTAAGAGTTCTGGATCATAACCCTTTATCACATCAGCTATAACAAGTGTTGGATATGTCTGCTGGGGATTGTATTTTTGAAGTTCCTTTGTCATAAGCCACTGCTCTCCGCTGTCAAGGGTATCAACCTCTATGACCTCATGGGGAATCTGATTCTCATCAAGAAATTTCTTTACCTTTTTACATACAGGACAGGTGCTCAGGGCAAATAGTGTAACCTTCCTTACTGTTACCTCGCCACCCACTGTTACCTCGCCACTGGCAACTGTTACCTCACCACCAAAAAGTCAGTGTGTTGTTGATTCAGGATCTATTGGTGACGGGATAATAGGAATGTGATGGAAGGTCTTCATTACATCCTCCAGCATCTCCTCGTTTGCCTTCAGTATCCTCTCCATGGAGACATCGAGCCTTCTTGCTACCTCTGGTAGAGGCATGTTCTTGCCGTAGTGCAGTTCTGCTATCTCAATCTTTAGGGCATCATCAACAATAATCTTGCGAAGCCCTTCGTCCTTTACAGAAATTGCCTCACAGGCGATATCAAAGGAGACGCCATTCTGGATGTTTTTTCTTATAATCTCAATGGACTCTTTATAGAGTCGATCTTCTTCAGACATAAATTAGTATACCATAAAGAGAAGGGAGACGGACAGTGCCGTCTCCCACTCTTACCTTACCACCCAAATTGTTACTTCGTCCCATCTTTGTTATGGGATTATATCTTGAAGGGATTTGCAAACAGGATAATCAGGACCACCACAAGGGCATAGATTGCGAGAGACTCAATCATGGCAAGACCAATAATAAGGGTGGTCATGATCTTTCCTGATACCCCTGGATTCCTTGCCACGCCCTCACAGGCCCTGCTGAGGCCTATTCCCATTCCAATGCCTGTTCCAAGGGCTGCAAGACCTATACCGATGGCAGATCCAAGGGCTGCCATGGCATAGTACTTGAGCTTTGCCTCAGAAGGTGCTGCACCTTCTTCAGCAAAGGCAAGGGGGACCATTACATAAAGAAATGCAATTACCATGATTGTTAGGGTTGCTATTTTCTTCATTGTCCTACCTCCTTTCCTTCATTTTTATTAGTCTCAAGCCTAAGACTTAAGCCTTTTTAATGGGCCTCCTCAACAGCACCAGCGAGATAGAGGGTCGTTAAGAGGACAAAGACAAAGGCCTGTATAACACTGACAAGGACTCCAAGTCCAAGTATTGCCACAGGGACTATCCAGGGTGTAAGAAGGGCAAGGATTATAAGGATCTTGTGTTTTGCAATCATATTACCGAATAACCTGACAGAGAGGGTTACAGGTCTTGCTAAATGACCTATCACCTCTATCACAAACATCATAACCATAAGAGGAAGGGCCCAGATGCTTCTTATGGGACCAAGAAAGTGATTTATATATTTTATTCCGTGCACCTTTATTCCATAATAATGGGTGGCAAGAAATACAGGAACTGCCATGGATGCCGTTGTATTTATATTACTCGTTGGAGATTCAAAACCGGGTATAAGACCCATGAAATTGCATACAAGGATATAGAGTCCCAGTGTGCCTATCAGGGGAAAGAATCTTGGTGCCCAGTGATGACCTATATTCTCTTCTGCAAGTTTCTTGAGCTCTTCGATGATAATCTCTACAAGATTCTGCAATCCTGTTGGCACAAGCTTGAGAGATGATCTTATAATGAGGGCAACGGCGATTATTATTGCCATGGCAACCCATGAATAGGTTACATAGGCAGGTATCCCTTCAATCTCTATCAGGACAGGTGCTTCCAGAGCGACCTCCTCTCGTGAGATTTCAAATGAAAATATAATACCCATCGGGTGGTCTGAAGTCAAGTTTTTAGGAGGGGATTTAGAAATAAAAATTTTTATTGATTCATAAAACTTTATAATTATAAATGTGGGGCCTTACTGTTTCGGTGGCGAAGTAACAGTGCGGCAACAACTCCCGGGTTTAAAAAAATATTGAAGCACAAAAGGATATATGGTATCATAAATTGGGCTTGGGGTCTTGAGAGGCCTCAACTGTTACATTCACCACCGATTTGATTCTGTCAAAGAAGATTCCTTTAGTGGCGAGACAGTAGTCGGGGGTATAAAGGAAGAGAGATGGCTGATGTAAGGCCTTTCAGGGCAATTTTATTTAATCCCGATCGTATTAATATGGCGGATGTGGTTGCGCCACCCTACGATGTAGTCTCGGAATCGGAGAGGGAGAGGCTTTATAATAAAAATCCCCACAATATACTTCATGTGGATTTTGGAAGAGATTATCCTGGGGATAATGAGGGTTTCAATAAATATACAAGGGCCCGTGATCTCCTGAAAGAATGGCTTTCCTCTGGTGTGCTGATCGAGGCAGAAAGGCCTGCCTTTTATGGATACCAATTGGAGTATAAGATTGATGGAAAAAGAAAGAGGCTTTCTGGGATAATAGGTCTTGTCAGGATAGAGGAATTTGGAAAGGGGAATATCCATCCCCATGAGGCGACTCATTCAAAGCCAAAGACAGACAGGCTAATGCTTATGAGGCTCTGTAAGGGGAATATTAGTCCCATATTTGCCCTCTACAGAAGCGTGGAGAAAGAGACATCCAGGATACTTCATAACCTCAGAAAGGTGTCCCCTTTTTTCAGTTTTACTGATGAGGAAGGAGTAAGTCATACCCTCTGGGAGATATCCTCCCCAGCAGAGGTAGAGACCATCAGGAGGGAGCTTTCTGACAAGCCCATATTCATTGCTGACGGGCACCACAGATACGAGACAGCCCTTGAATATAAGAAGGAGATGTCCCTTTTAAATCCCCATCAGGATGGTTCAGAACCCTATGACTATGTAATGATGTTTCTGGCAAACATGGCTGAGGAGGGGTTGACCATACTTCCAACCCACAGGGTTGTGAAGGATCTACCTGATGGATGGCCTGAAAGGTTGAGGGATTATTTCGATATAAGGCCTGTAAGGTCAAGGGATGTGAGGACCCTGCTGAAAAAGATCAGGGGGCACGATCATACCTTCGGCCTTTATACAGATAAGACTTTCTATATCCTTAAGCATCTTGGCAGGGATCTATCGGATTATCATCCAGCACTGAGATACCTTGATGTGACGATTCTTCACAGCCTTATATTTGAGAAGCTCCTTGGTATAAGGGATATTTCCTATGAGATGAATCCAGAGAGGGTTATTGAGATGGTTGACAATGGGCATGGAGCGGGTTTCTTTCTTAATCCTACAAAGATAGAGGAGGTGGAGATAGTTGCCCTTTCGTCCCTGAGGATGCCTCCGAAGTCCACCTATTTTTATCCAAAGCTCAAGACAGGTGTGGTCTTAAATCTCTTTGAATACTCATTTAAAGGGGTATCAACAGCTTCTTGACATTTTAACTAAGCCTTATTATGCTTATCTATATGCGAAAGATTAATTCCCATAGGTGAGGCTAACAGAAGATTAAAGAGTTAAAGCAATTATGAGTAATATATGCATAATGGCTAAAAAGAGTAAATCTAACAATAATTTGATTCTGTCTTACGAGTTAACCTTACCTCAGAGGATATACTGTCAGCTTGATAGACTTTTTATAGTATTTAAACATGGAGTTAGGACTTGTCTTGAGGTATTCTGGAATGAAGCAATTTTTAACCTTTTAGGGCAAGACAAACAACAGAAACAGTCAGCCTGTGCAGTATTGAAGTCATTGTTTCCAAATACTGGGATAAACCTGGGATATTTGCCAAGCCGTGTTTTAAGAAACATCTTAGAGCAAACTGGAGAGATCATCAGAACCCAGGGTAACAGAAAAAAGATATTTGACTACATAGTAAAGGACCCTGAAGTCAGAGTCCAGGAGGACTCTAAGGTTATAGCTCAGCGATTAGGTGAAAGCACCTTAATGGTTTTAAATGTCCAGAGGCAGATTCAGAGGTTAATGAAAAAAGATGCATTGATAGCAGATTACTTCAAAGTTACAAGACCTTCTTTTGATGGCAATGTTGTGATCACAACTGCTGATGATAATATAAAAACAGGGCAGTTCAAAAGACTGATCGTAGATCTTCAGAAGAATCTGGTCATTTTCAAAATTAAAGTTCCCGATAGAGGCACATGGAAGTGGATTAAAGTAAGACATTTTATCCCTGACAACTTAAAAGTGGCTCTGCTTACTGGGGGACAGGTTCAAGCTCCGCTAATTAAAAAAATCACTTTAAAAAGTGGATTTACTATTTACAAATTGGTAATACCAGTAGAATTTAAATTGAAATCCCTGGATACAACTGTTTTAAGAGTTTTTTCAACAGATTTAAGTCCATCAGAGACCAGGCTTGCAGTAGCAGTGATAGTAGATAAAGAGGGATATTCCAGACCTGTTTTCTTTAAGGCCACCAGACTGATAAAAAAGATAGAACGAATCTTAACTGAAATAAGCCATTTAGAAGCTAAAATTGACAACATAAGGTTTCAGTTAACATATACAATCAGTAAAACCCACAGGGATCTTCTTAAAGTGAGATTAAATCATCTATTTCAGGAACAGAAACTGAAGTGGTACAAAGTAAAAAACCTCAGAAAAGGGATTTTAGAGATTTTTACAAATGAAATTATAACACTGGCAAAAATTTACGGTTGCACTCACATAGCTATAGAGAATCTAAAATTTAAAAACTTACCTTCATGGAGAAACTCTAAATTCAGAAGACACTTTTCAGAGTGGTTCTACAGCAAAGTTGAAACAAAACTTGAATACAAAGCAAAAAAACATGGTTTAAGGTTTATTACAGTATCCAGCTATAAAAACTCCACAATTTGCCATAGTTGTGGTAAAGAGACAAAACCAGATGGACTAACTTTTGTCTGCTCTCACTGTGGTGAAAAATTTGATAGAGACTACAATGCCTCAGTCAACATAGGGATAAAGGCTTTGAACCAGCTTTTGAAAAAGAACAATAAAGATATAGTGGGCGGGACAAAACCTGTGGTCTATATGACTGAGGGTAATCCCGGCAGGATTCCGTTTCGTCGGGGGCTCGCCCACTTTAAGGCTCCTCTTACAGTGTTTTCTCTTTTAACTCTCATGGCTTATATTAAAGTGGTGGAGATCTCCACTTTGAAGTTCAGAAATTTAACTAAATGGATAAGTTTGGATAAAAGCGGTTAGGAAAAATGAAACGGTATCAGATTTATGATACCCAAAATGAATCAGGAGGTGTAATTATGGCTGTCAAGATCGGGATCAATGGATTCGGAAGGATTGGAAGAACTTTTTTCAGGGCAAGTTGTGGGGACACAGATTTTGAGATAGTGGCAATCAATGACCTTACAGATTCAAAGACACTTGCCCATTTGCTGAAGTACGATTCAGTTCACGGAATCTTTAAGGGCGAGATCAGTCATTCAGATGATAGTATTATTGTGAATGGAAGGTCTATAAAGGTCTTTGCTCAGACAGACCCAGAGAAGATTCCTTGGGAGGAGCTTGGTGTAGATATAGTCCTTGAATCCACAGGAAGATTTACTGACAGGGCTGGTGCCTCAAAGCACTTGAGGGGAAGCGTGAGATATGTGATCATCTCGGCTCCAGCAAAGGATCCCGATGTTACAGTATGCCTGGGAGTTAATGAGGAGATGATTGATAAAAGATCTCACAGGATAATCTCCAATGCCTCCTGCACAACAAACTGCCTTGCCCCAGTAGCGAAGGTGCTTCACAAGGAGTTCGGGATAATTAAGGGTTTTATGACAACCATCCACTCCTATACAAATGATCAGAGGATTCTTGACCTTCCCCATAAGGACTTGAGAAGGGCCCGTGCAGCGGCCATTAATATGATCCCCACCACCACAGGTGCTGCAAAGGCTGTGGGACTCGTCCTGCCAGAGCTTAAGGGCAAGCTTGATGGTGTAGCTATCAGGGTTCCCACTGCGAATGTATCACTTGTTGACCTTGTTGCTGAACTTAGCAGGGATGTTACAGTAGAGGAAGTAAATTCAGCATTAAGAAGGGCAGCGGAGGGGGCCTTGAAGGGTATAATCCAGTATTCTGAGGAACCCCTTGTCTCTTCAGATCTGAACGGGAACCCCCATTCTGCTATCGTGGATGCAACCCTTACCTCTGTAATTGAAAAGAGGCTTGTCAAGGTCTTTGCCTGGTATGATAATGAATGGGGTTACAGCAACAGGCTCAAAGACCTTATACTTTATCTTTTAAAATAAGGGGGAGAGATGGCAAGGAACGATATTACTCCAATGAATGTCCTTAACAAACTTTCTATTGAGGATCTTAACATAAAAGACAAAAGGGTCTTCATCAGGGCTGATTTCAATGTGCCCCTTGACGATAATCAGAATATTACTGATGACAGGAGAATCCGTTCTACCCTTCCTACTATCAATTATGCGATAGATGAGGGCGCAAAGGTTATCCTGGCATCTCATCTTGGAAGGCCAAAAGGGAAGGTTGATCCAAGATACAGTCTGAGACCTGTTGCCAAGAGATTGAGCAGGCTTCTTAATAAAGAGGTCCTCTTTCTTGATGATTGCATAGGAGGGGATGTTGAGAGGGCTGTAAAGGCAATGGGTAAGGGTGATGTTATCCTCCTTGAGAACCTGAGATTTCATCCAGGGGAGGAGAAGAATGATGATAATTTTGCTAAGGCCCTTGCCAGTCTCGCTGATTATTATGTAAATGATGCCTTCGGAACAGCCCATAGAGCCCATGCCTCAATAGTAGGCGTTCCTAAATATATTCCAGGGGCAGCTGGTTTCCTGATGAGAAAGGAGATACAATACCTGAAGGGTGCGGTGGAGTCACCCGTGAGGCCCTTTGTGGCGATACTCGGGGGAGCAAAGGTCTCTGGTAAGATAGGCGTTCTTGAGAACCTTGCCCAGAAGGTGGATAAGGTGATAGTAGGAGGTGGCATGGCCTTTACATTTATAAAGGCTATGGGATATGAGGTGGGTGACTCCCTTGTTGAAGAGGATATGATAGACCTTGCTGTGAGGATAATGAATAGATTGAAGGAGAGCAGGGTCAAGTTCTATCTTCCTGTAGACTGTGTGATAGCCCAATCTATTGAAAAAGGTGCTGAGACAAAGATAGTGCCTGTGCAGGAGATCCCAAAGGGCTGGAAGGCCCTTGATATAGGGCCTGCCTCTTCAAGACTCTTTTCTGAGGTTATACAGGATGCAAAGACTATTATATGGAATGGACCTATGGGTGTCTTCGAGATAGATGCCTTTTCAAGGGGGACTTTTGCTGTGGCAAGGGCAGTAGCTGATGCCTATGCCCTTACAATTGTTGGTGGTGGAGATACAGACCTTGCTGTGCACAGGGCTGGTGTCTCTGATAGCATCTCCTTTATCTCTACAGGTGGTGGAGCAGCCCTTCAGCTTTTGGAAGGGAAGGAGCTACCAGGGATTGCTGTACTGAAAGACAAGACTTCTTGAGGAATTTAACGATAAAATAAAGAAGTCTCAGCAGGGCATAAGACCATTAAACACACTATTACTTCGCTACCGCTGGACTACTTGAAAGAAAAAATTCTCCTTCCTAGCGAAATAATAAGGTCTTATCGCCCTGCTGAATCTTCTTAGGTTATCAGTTCCAGCTGAACATCTGTTACCTTGTGAGGAAGCCTCTTTCCATCCCAGGATAGAATTCCCCGCTTCATCTCCACGATTGACGGATTTCTGGACTCAAATCTCTTGATGAGATATTCAGCAGCCACCTCTGGTTTAATGGTATCTCCACAGGTAAAGATGTCAACAGCTGCATAACCGTATTCGGGCCAGGTGTGAATGGATAGGTGAGATTCGGCAATAATCACCATACCGCTTATACCGAATGGATTGAACTCATGGAAGGATACATCAATAATTGTAGCATTTGCCCTTTTTGCAGCTGTTACAAGGGCATCCCGCACCTCGGCGAGATTCTTGAGGATCTCTGGATTGCAGTCTCTTAACTCCACTAATAAGTGAATACCTAAAGCATGCAATTCACTACCCCCCTTCAAGGATTTATCAGAGCAAAATGCTCTTTCTAAGGTAAAAAATATAAAGCAAAACGGTATATTTTGTCAATACTTTTGGGTTTTAATGTGGTTACTATTTTAAAATCTCACACTTAATTACTAATTTAAGATGTCACATTAAGTTTAAAATACTTCTTGGGACAAAATATCTACTTCAATATTCTTCACTTCAAAGAGAAGCTCTCA
>CAMTWD010000010.1:0-3446 GCA_947085365.1 uncultured Nitrospirota bacterium
AAAAACTAATCCTCTTCCACCTTTCATTCCTTACTCCTTTAAATTTATTCTATCACAAATTGGTGGCCTAGAGCCCGCTGAGGTAACAGTTGGGGGTCGCACAGGGGGAAACAAAGTTTCCCCCTGTGTACTCCCAACAGTTAAAGACTCAATCCCTGTGCTCCTCATAGATCTCATTAAAAAGCCTGTGATTCTCCTTAAAGATCTGAAGTATCACGGGATCAAAATGCGTTGGCATTGTCCTGCCATCACCCTCAGTAATGATCCGGAATACCTCATCATGGGGAAGGGATTCTCTGTAGGGTCTTCTTGACCTGAGGGCGTCATACTGATCAGCAAGGATCATTATTCTGCCTTCAACGGGTATCTCCTCACCCTTAAGCCCCTTAGGATAACCTGAGCCATCCCATCTTTCATGGTGTGTGAGGGCAATACGCTCAGCCATCTTGAGAACTGGTGAAGGAGAGCCACCGAGTATCCTTGCACCAACCAGTGTATGGGTCTTCATGAGCTCGTATTCCTCAGGTGTGAGTTTAGCGGGCTTAAGAAGGATCTCTGCAGGGATTGCCACCTTTCCGATATCGTGCATGGGAGCTGCGTATCTTATATGGTCAATCTTATCTTCAGACCATCCAAGCTCCTTTGCCATAAGGGCACAATAATGTCCCACACGCCTTATGTGATTCGCTGTCTCTTCATCCTTGTATTCAGCAATAATGGTAAGCCTCTGGATAGTATCTAAGTAACTCATTCTGAGTTCCTCGGTTCTTTGTCTTACCTCCTGGGAGAGCCTCTGATTGTATTCTTTTAAGAAGTCCTCGAATTCCTTTACCCTGAGAAGGTTCTTTGTCTTTATGACGAGCTCTGCTACATCAAAGGGCTTCGTAAGAAAGTCATCAGCACCCAGCTCAAGACCCTGATATTTTGAGTCTTTGTCTGCAAGGGCTGTTATCATCACAACAGGCACACGCCTGAATCTCTCATCCTTCCTCAGTCTTTTCAGCACCTCATAGCCGTCCATCTCTGGCATCATTATGTCAAGATAGATGAGGTCTGGCATAAATTCCTCTGCCTTTTTAAGGGCCTCCTTGCCATCCCTTGCTGTTTCATATAAATAGCCATAACTTGAAAGGATTGCTCCGAGGAGCTTCAGATTCATCTCATCATCATCAACTATGAGGATCTTCTTCTCCATATCTCACCTCCAGAGGTATGGAAAAACTGAATCTACTGCCCTTTCCCAGCTCGCTCCTTACCCATATCCTTCCTCCATGTAACTCCACAAGCTTCTTTGAAAAATAAAGTCCAAGGCCGGTTCCTTTAACCCTTTTCCTGAGCGGTCCCTCGAGCTGTTCAAAGGGTTTAAAGAGCCTCTTCTGGTCTTCCTCTGATATTCCAGGTCCTGTGTCCTCAACAGAGAAGATCACCTCATCCTGAGATCTCTCCACCTCTATTTTTATAGAACCTCCATCTGGAGTAAATTTAACGGCGTTGCTCAAAAGATTTACAAGAACCTGCTTCACCTTCCTTTTGTCTGCATAGAGTTTCCCTGTATCTCCCTTAATAACCTTCTCAATCTTTATATTATGTTTTAATGCCTTATATTTGAAAAATACCAATGATTCCTCAATAAGCTCATTGATATCAAACCATTCAGGCTCAAGCTCCATCCTGCCTGCCTCAATCTTTGAGAGGTCAAGCATATCATTTATAAGGTTCAGAAGGTGCTGGGCGCTTTCAAGGATATCTTTTATATGCTCCTTCTGTTTTTCATTAAGTGTCCCGGACATCTCCCTTAAGAGCACCTCTGAAAAACCCATTATGGCTGTAAGGGGGGTCCTTAACTCATGGCTCATATTTGCAATAAATTCAGACTTTGCCCTGTTGGCACTCTCTGCCTGAAGCCTTGCAAACTCTGCTTCAGCCCTTCTGAGCTCAAGCTCTCTGTTTAATGCCTTCAATTCCTCAAGGACCATTTCAAGTTCCTCTGTCCTTTTTGAGACCCTCTCCTCCAGTTCTTCAATAATCCAGGCAAGTTCTATGAGTGCCCCTGCCTGATTTGCAAAGGTCTGGATTATCTCTACCCTTTCAGGAGTAAAATAGCCCATCTTATCAGAATAGAGGTTCAGGGCACCTATTACCTCTCCATTGATTCCAGTGAGGGGAGCTGCCATTGATGAGAAAAATCCCCTTTTCAGTGCCTTATCTGACCACGGCTTATAAGAAGGATCTTCAAGATCATCTCTCACCCGGGGTTTACCTGTCTTTATAGCCATACCTGTTGGTCCCATGCCTGTAGGGGAGTCATCCCATGTGACCTTTATCTCTGAAAGATAGCCCTGTTCATCACCTGCCCACGAAACAGGTCGGACATTAAAATCCTTTTCCTTAAGGCCAAGCCATACGAACTTAAGATTCAGTATCTTCAGGCTATTCTCGCATATTGCCCTGTAGAGTTCCTCAGGTCTTTTTATCCTTAATATAGAATTTGATGCATCAAAGAGACCGTGAACCTGTTCAGATTGTGTCCTTATCTCTGAGATGGCACCCTCAAGGGAGTCTGCCATATTATTAAAGGAGCGGGCAAGGATTCCTATCTCATCACTGCCCTTTATATCCACCCTCAGATCAAGCCTTCCTCTTGCAAATTCCTCCACTGTGCCTTTAAGCCTCCAGAGTCTATTCAGGATTTCCCTTTTAAGATATATAACTGTTAACACCGATGCCAGAATGAAGAAGGCAAGGGAGATTATTCTGAACCTGTCAAATTCCTTTATCTCCCTTATATAGTGATTCTCGAGGCTTTTTACGAATCCATCTATCTCATTGACAAATCCATGAACTTTGCTGTTCAAGGACTGAAGACTCTTTATCTTTTCCTTTTGAGGGACCTCAGGGTTTAAGATTATATCAACAAGGGGTCTAACCTCTTTTTGCCATCTCTCTGATATCCTCTCAAGGGCAGTTATGGCATCACTGTATCTTAAGGGGCTTACATGGTATCTTTCACTTCCCTCCTTAAGTGAAAGGAGGAGCTCTTCAAAGGTATTTATATCCTGCCTGAGCTCATCAAGGAGCCACCATCCATCTTCATAAACAATCCTGTTTGAAAGCCATGCTATCTCAAAGGATCGGAATCTCAATTGACCTGCAAGGTTAATCCTTGTGGCATCATCATATATGTGATGGGTAAACCTGAATCCCTGGTAGATGAAGACAGAAAAAAAGAGAGTAAAACCTAAACCTATGAGGATAAACTTTGCTGTAAGGCTCTGCCACCTCATGGTTAGATTATACCAAAATACTCAATTGATGGGTTATGCCCGAAAAATAGAGATAGAAATTCCCCAATAGCCCCCTCTCCCTTGACTGTCCCCCTCACCCTCCCCAAAGGGGAGAGGGAATAAGAAAATAAGGGATTCTCTCTCCAAAGGATAGGGGGTCCC
>CAMTWD010000011.1:0-11913 GCA_947085365.1 uncultured Nitrospirota bacterium
AGACTGAGAGAGGAATTTGGTGAGGAGATCGAGATCTTAGCCCTTGGCACAAACTCCACAGCTACTTTTCAGATGATGAAGGCAAAGGCAAACAGGGGTGCCACAGGAGAGAATGCCATAATATTTAACTCATCACGGGTTGATCTGATAATAGGGACAATGAGTATAATCCTTGCCAATGGTATGCTCGGAGAGCTGACACCCCTTATGGCAGAGGCAATAGCAAAGGCAGACTGTCCGAAGTTTCTCCTCCCACTTAATCAGGAAAGGGTACAGATTGCAGGTTTGAGGAGGGAGCCCCTTCCCCATCTTGTGGAAGAACTTATTACAATGGTAAAGGAGTATATAGGAAAGAAATAGGGTTTTGAACTGTTACTTCGCTACCAAAGGAGGTCAATATGTGTGAAGCAAATGCCTATGTATATGAGGATGGTAAAGAGGTCCTCTTTCTTGAGGGTGTGGATATCCTCATCCCTGAAGGAGAGAAGCTATTTTTGAGAAATCTCTTTGGTGAACAGAAGACCTTTGAGGGCAGGATAAAGGAGATATCCCTGATAAAACACAAGATAGTCCTTGAAAGAAAGAAGTAAACCCGAACTGTTACTTCGGGGTACAGAGGGGGGAACTAGTGGGGTACACAGGGGGAAACAAAGTTTCCCCCTGTGCGACCCGGTGTTCCCCCTGTGAGACCTCTGAACTGTTACTTCACCACCAAATGGCTAAGTGGAGACTCATTGATTCAGGCCCAGGAGAGGCCTCCTTTAATATGGCCCTTGACCAGGCTATTGCGGAATCTGTAATTAAAAAAAGATCACTGCCAACCCTGAGATTCTATTCTTGGAATGGCCCATCTGTGAGCCTCGGTTATTTTCAGGGCCTTAAAGAGATAGAGATTGAGTTCTGTAGAAGACATAATATACCTGTTGTAAAGAGACCAACAGGAGGAAGGGCAATCCTTCATACAGTAGAGCTCACCTACAGCTTTTGCAGTCCTTATAATGGAATATTTAATTCAAAGGGTCTCTATGAGACCTACAGGGCCATATCCCTCTGCTTTGTGGAGGCCTTAAGAAGACTTGGCCTGCCAGTCTTGATGGAGGAAAAAAGGAGGGCACGATATGGGCATAATCCCCTCTGTTTTATGTCAACCTCTTATGGAGAGGTGAGCCTCTTTGGAATAAAGATCCTTGGAAGTGCCCAGAGAAGATTTAAAGAAGGATTTCTCCAGCAAGGAAGTCTCCCCTATTTCATTGATAGAGAACTCATGAAGGGGGTATTCAGAATAACTCCTGAAGGCCTTTCAGGACTCTATGAAATCTTAGAGAAAGAGGGCCTCAAAAGACCTGAGGAAGAAGACTTGAAGTCTGAAATAATAAAGGCCTTTGAAAGGCGATTTCAGGTAAGCCTTATAAGGGAAGGGCCCTCAGAAGATGAGTTAATCACTGCCAGGAGAATTGAAGGTTTAGGGTCCTCTGATCTCTGACGCCTCACTCCTCACCTCTAAGGACCGATATAAATAAACAAAGGCAGAAGAGAGGATCAGAAGATTCACATATATCTGAACCACTGATAGGATCAGTTGATAAAGGGCAAAGGAGAAACCCTTAAAAATCATACCGAAAAGCCCTGCAATCAGGGTAATTATGATCCCGCCAAGACTCAGGAGGATATAAAAGATAAAACCTTCTGGAGACCTGATTAAAAAATTTATAGCATCTCTAAGGGCAGGAATAACACCCTCCTCTCTCAGGACGATAAAACCAGCTCCATAGGTAAATATCGCCATAAAGAGAAGAATAATCCCAAAGGAGAGAATCACTGACAACAGCACCAATAGATTTGCAAAAAAGCTCCTCCAAAAATCCAAGCTGGAGGGTTCGGGAATCTTGGAAAGCCCGCCAAGGACCCCTGCAAAAAAAGAGATGACAAGGAAGACCAAGAATCCTATGAAGGCGAATCCAAGGAATTTAGTGAAGAGTCTTTTTCCATAATATTTGAAAAGACTCCAGGAGTATCCTCCTTCCTTCCGAATGGAGCTCATAAGGATACCTGCAGTGGCAGCCATTGTATAGATAACCATTACTGAGGCGATCAAAAGATATATCAGGAGACTCAGCACGAGTGTGAATATCAAGTATCTGTAACCTGCTGCACCCTCTTTCAGGAAAAAACTCCACTAATCCTGAAAGACCATTCTCTGGAAGCTCCAGTCCCATCTTTGTAACAACGATTATGAGTGGCACACCTACAATAAAGAAAAAGAGTAAAAAGGCCACTATCAATAGGAGTGTATGAAGAATAATGAGTTGATAGTTTTTATTAACCTCCTGAAGCCCTTCTCGAATTATCTCCAGAAATTTCATCTCTATACTCCCTTATGATATTATAAAAACTGTCCCTCTCTGCTGGGATCTTTCCTGCCTTCTTAATCAAGGTTACAAGCTCGCTTTCATCAAGACCCTGCGGTGTAACGGCACCTGCTGCATGAGAGATCTTCTCCTCCACGACTGTGCCTTCAAGGTCATCGGCACCCCACTGAAGGGCTATCTGGGCAAGCCCCTCGCCGAGCATAACCCAGTAGGCCTTTATATGATCAAAATTATCAAGAACAAGCCTGCTTATGGCAATTGTCTTGAGGTCATCGATACTACTCTTTCCCTCCTTTTTATCCCTACTCTGATAGGGAAGGGGGATAAAGGCCTGAAAACCACCTGTCCTGTCCTGAAGGTCTCTCAGTCTTAAGAGATGATCTATCCGGTCTTCTGGTCTCTCAATATGGCCATAGAGCATAGTGGCATTTGACCTTATCCCCATCCTGTGGGCAATCTCCATTATCTGGAGCCACCTTGCAGAACTTATCTTTTCAGGACAGAGCCGTGCCCTGATCCCTTCATTAAATATCTCGGCCCCTCCACCAGGCATAAGGTCAAGACCCTTCTCTTTTAAGATCTCAAGAACCCCCTCTACAGAGAGCCCTGAGATCTTTGAAAAATGATTAATTTCTGTGGCAGTGTAGGCCTTAATGCTCATGAAAGGAAAGGCATCCTTTATAGAAGAGATTATCTTTACATATTCTTCAAATCCCCAATCAGGATGTAATCCTCCAACAATATGAACCTCGGAGAATCGGTAACCCCTCGATATATATTGGTCAATCTTTTTGAGTATCTCATCAATGGTAAGGCTGAAGGCCCCCTTCTCTCCCTTTGACTTGCTGAAGGCACAGAATCTGCACCTATTAACACAGATATTCGTGGGGTTTATATGGATATTTCTTATAAAATAGGCATATCCCCTGTTCTTCTCCTCAGAGACCTTATTTGCAAGCCTTCCCAAGGTGAAGAAGGTATCACTCATGTAGAGTTCAAGGGCATCCTCTCTTGAAAGCCTTTCCACTGTTACCTCGCCAGTAATTTTATTTAAGATATTCAAAAATTATACCATAACCGACTGTTAGGCCACCTTATTGTCACCTCGCCAAAAATAGTGCATCTACCCTGTTGTCCGTGGTATAATCTGTCATGAGATCTGGTATGTCAGGCCTTTATCTTTCAGTGCTTTTTATTCCTCTCCTCTTTGGTCTTTATAACCTGGGCTATGCCTTCTGTTATGAAGAGGCGGGCAGGATCTATGATATCTCACCAGAGCTTTTGAGGGCCATAGCTATTACTGAAACAGGTGAGAATCCAGAGGCAATAAATATCAACCAGAATGGGACATCTGACCTGGGGCTAATGCAGATAAATTCCTCCTGGATACCAGTCCTGAATCTTGACAGGAATGCCCTTATTACTGATCCCTGCTATAATGTAAAGGTGGGTGCATGGATACTGAGGAACTGCATGGATTTATATGGATATACCTGGGATGCCGTTGGTTGTTATAATGCAAAGAGCCTCTCAAAAAAGATAAGGTATTCCTGGAAGGTTTATAAGACCTTGAATAAGATCAAAGGCAGAAAACAGAAAAGAGATGAGCCTTATTGACGAAATCCTCTCCAAGACAAAGAAGAGTGCCTCTTCTGGTGAGGTCTCACCTGTACTTGAGCAGATAGTAACAAAAAGGTCCTCCAGCCCTTTCTTTCGCCACCGAAGAGGCTCACTGTTCCATCGAAGGATTGGATTATATCTAATTTCAGGTTTTATAGCCTTTTCAGTTATTACTGGAGTAATAATCACGAAGGACCTTATCCCTGAACTGTCACTTTCACCACCAAGAGAACAGGGCAGGCCCTCTTCGCATAGTGGCACTGTTACCTCGGGGGTACCCCCGACTGTTACCTCACCACAAAAAGAGGTAAGCAGCCCTTCCGGGATTACAGGTTCAGAAGATACAGCACCTGCTACTTCGCCACCAACAGTTGGGGGTACACAGGGGGAAACTTTGTTTCCCCCTGTGCGACCCCTAACAGTTACTTCGCCACCAATTGTAACTAAAGCAGAAAATAAAGAAGAAAAGACTGGGTCCTTAAGAAAAGAAGGTAGTAAAAAGGGATTACCCCTTACTTCGCCACCAAGGAAGGTAGATGAGCAAAAACCTGAACTGCTACTTCGCTCCCAAAGGCCTTCTTTATCAGAGAAGGATTCAACTGGACTTAGTGGCGAACTGACAGTTAAGGGGCCTGAGAAGGGGATAATAGCAAAGAGGGACCTTCTTTACAGGGCAAATACCCATGAACTCAAAGGAGAGTATCGTGAGGCTATCAGATATTACGAGGAGGCATTGAAGATCGAACCAACTGATATTAGAATAATGAATCAGATAGCCTATCTTTATATCAAGACAGGAATCCCTGAGAAGGCAATGGAGTATTGTGAAAGGGTTCTGAGTCTTAAAAAGGATTACATACCATCCATGATAAACCTTTCTGTAGCCCTCATGATGAAAGGGGATAGGGAAAGGGCTGAGGGCCTTCTTAAGGAGATCCTTCTTAAGGAACCTCATAACAGGACAGCCCTTTATAATCTGGCCCTCTTATATGAAGAGGCAGGAAGATTTGAGAATGCCCTTGAATCTTATAAGAAACTCCTTTCCCTCGGGGATAAAAGGGGAGGGGAAGGGATGAGGAGGATAGGATTAAAAGATCCTTATATAAAGGGCAATGAGGCCCAGAAGGAATAAGATCACAAGGAGGATCCTCCTTCTAATCCTCTCACTCCGGAGGGTATCAAACTCCAGACTCTTGAGGGCATCCCTCACATGAGAATTACTCACCCGTGAGTCTCCTTTAAGCCACGCTGCCATGATCGAACGAGAGGCTATCAGATTAATCAGTCTTGGGATTCCCTTTGAATATCTGTAAATGGTCTTTATGGCAGAATCCCTGAATTCTAATCTACCCTTCCCTGCCTTTGAGAGTCTGAAATCTATATATTGCCTTGTCTCCTGGGCACTCAGTGGTTTCAGCTCCAGTCGCACAGAAACCCTCTGATTTAACTGCCTCAGTTTGTGACCCTTAAGCCTCTCCCTTAGCTCTGGCTGTCCTACGAGGACAATCTGGATGAGTTTTTCAGTAGAGGTCTCTATGTTTGAGAGAAGTCTTAACTCCTCGAGGGCATCCTCTGAAAGGTCCTGGGCCTCATCAATTATTATCAAAACAGGCCTTCCAGCAGAAGACCTCTCAATAAGATAATCCCTCAGGGTCTTTATGACATCGTGTTTTGACCTTCCATGAAATTTCACACCTAAGTCTTCCAGTATGGCAATAAATAGTTCCTCTGCATTTAACTGTGGAGTTAATATGAGGGCTATATCCGCCCTATCCCTCCATTCTTCAAGGAACTTTCTTATAAGTATGGTCTTACCTGTGCCAGGCTCGCCTGTGATGATGCAGAAGCCTTCCTTCTGTCTTGTTATGTATTCAATGCTTGAAAGGCCAAGTCTGTGAGTCTCAGCAGGGAAGAAGAAATCCGGATCAGGCGTGAGCCTGAAGGGGTCCTCCTTTAAACCAAAGGATTCAAGATATGCCATATTTAGATCCTACCGAGTGATGAGACTATCTCGTAAATTGGTCCAATAAGACCCACTATAATAAAGGCAAACATAATTCCTATTAACCCTATCACAACAGGCTCTATCATCTTACTCAGCCTCTGGGATATATCGTCAAGTTTTGCAAGATAAAAGTCTGAGAGGAACTTTAGCTGTTCATCCATATTTCCTGTGGTCTCCCCAACCCTTATCATCCTTCCTATAAGGGGTGGAAAGATCCTTTCCCTCTGGATGCCATCAGCAATGCTACCACCTGAGAGGACATCATCCCTTATCCTCTGTATTGCCCTTTTGAAAGGAAGGCTATCCATAACCTCAATCAGCATGTCAAAGATCCTGTCTATGGTGATCCCAGAGATTACGAGGATTCTCATCTGTTCGGAAAAGAGGGCGAGCAATTTGTTATAAATAATGAGTTTTATTATGGGAAGCTTGAGAACGAGCTTATCAAGGAGGAGCCTTGTCTTTTCTGTTGCCCTGAGGACCTTGATTGCAAAGAAGAAGGAGATAATCCCAAGGGGTATAAGGAACCAGTACTGCCTTAAAAAATCACTTACAGCCATCAATACCCTTGTTGTGAAGGGAAGGGTTATCTTAAGGTCTTTAAAGACCTGCAAGATCTTTGGGAGGACATAGATCAGCCAGAAGAACATTGCCCCCAGTGTGGCAACAATTGCAAAGAGAGGGTATATCATGGCCCTCTTTATGGCTGCATTAAGATCCTCTATTCTCCTTAAATGTTCTGCTATCTCGCGGAGACTCTCATCAAGTCTTCCAGTCTCCTCACCCACCTTTATGAGATTCAGAAATACCGGAGGAAAGAGCCTCCTGTAGGGGTAAAGGCTATCAGAAAGGTTTGAGCCGAGCTCAATATTTGATGTTATTGACCTCAGTATCTCCTTGAAAAAGTAATTCTTTTCAGATTCTGTCAGCTCCCTCAGTGCCTCTGTAATGGGAATGCCTGCCCTTATCATTATAGAGAGGTTATTTGAAAATTCAATAAGGGTCTTCCTGTTAATCCTTTTAAAGGTGAGTATCCTCTTTAAGCTGGTAAGTGGACTTAGGGTCCTTCTTATCTTAAGGACATAGAGTCCTGCACCAGAAAGGGCCTGCAGGCAGGAATCCTCATCCGGTGCCTCTATGGATGAGCTTATCCTGTTACCATCCCTGTCAATTGCCTCATAGCGGAATTCCATAATCCTGACTTAACTGTTACCTCGGGGATCTCACAGGGGGGAACGAATGTTCCCCCCTGTGTACCCCCGACTGTTACCTCGCCCCTAACTGTTACTTCGCCACTAAACTGTTATCATCCCACAACCCTTAAAAGCTCTTCAATGGATGTGACTCCGCTTAAGACCT
Organism: uncultured Nitrospirota bacterium; assembly: GCA_947085365.1. Taxonomy (GTDB): domain Bacteria; phylum Nitrospirota; class Thermodesulfovibrionia; order Thermodesulfovibrionales; family CALJEL01; genus CALJEL01. Next base: position 7,354 of record CAMTWD010000011.1, read on the forward strand.
TTTTTATCCCATCATCCTTCATAAAGGTGGTACCTTTTGCCTTTGCCCTCTCTTTCATCACTGATACAGGTGCAGCCTCAGCTACCATCTGCCTCATTTCATCGTCAAAGATTATCACCTCTCCAATGGCAGTCCTTCCAGAATAGCCTGTATTGTGGCAGTAGTCACATCCTGAGGAAGAATAGAGTCTTACTGTCCTCTTTATCTCCTCCTGAAGCCGGGGGTCTGATGTCCAGGACAGAAGCTCTGAAAGGACCTGCCGATCAGGTATATACTCCTTTTTACACCTTGGACAGAGGATCCTTACAAGCCTCTGGGCAATTACCCCGAGGATGGATGAGCTCAGGAGGAATCTATCAACGCCAAGGTCAACAAGCCTTGGCACAGCTGTAACAGCATCATTTGTATGGAGGGTGCTCAGGACGAGGTGACCCGTGATGGATGCCCTTATGGCAATCTTTGCTGTCTCTTCATCCCTTATCTCCCCAAGGAATATCACATCAGGGTCCTGACGCATAAAGCTCTTACCTGCAAGCACAAAATCGAGCCCTATCCTTTCATTCACCTGCACCTGCCTCACAAAGCTCATCCTGTATTCCACAGGATCTTCAATGCTCAGGACATTCCTTTCCAAGAGGTTTATCTCCCTCATGGCAGCATATATGGTTGTGGTCTTACCGCTCCCTGTAGGCCCCGCTACTATTATCATTCCATGGGGTTTTGAAAAAAGCATCTTCAGCTTTTTTATATCTCCTTCCTGAAAACCGAGATTCTGGAGTCTCAGCAGTGCACCGCTGAAGCCCAAAACCCTTATAACCAGATTCTCTCCATAGATTGTGGGCAGAACAGATACGCGCATCTCATAGCTTCTGTCAAGGAATTGAAAGAGGAATGATCCATCCTGAGGGAGCCTCTGTTCAGTAATATCAAGCCGTGCCAGAACCTTTATCCTGGATATCATGGGTATCTGGGCTATCTTTGGAATGCAGAAACCATGCTGAAGTATCCCATCTATTCTATAAAAGACATCTACAGAATCATAAGAACTTGAGATGTGTATATCTGTTGCCTTTCTCCTCATTCCCTCTGTTATTAAAAGCTCCACAAGGGCTGAGACGATCCCAGGAGGTGCTGTCTCCTGACCTTTCAACTGCACTATTATCTCCTCTATCCTCTCCTTTACAGGATTCTCCATAAAATAATAGACCCGTTCAAGGACATCGTGAAAGGATTCTGAATCCACTACAGCAACATCAGGTCTATTACCCGTAAGTCTTGTAACAGCGTCTATTGCCCCCACATTCCCTGGATTGGTGATCCCAATAAGGAGCCTGCCATTACGATATTCTATGGGTATGAAATTAAATCTCTGGGCCATTGACTTTGGTATTACCCTGAGGGCCTCTTCTGATATGGGATATTTAATTATATCTATAAACTCAAGACCTGCCTGTTCAGCAAGGCACTGGGCTATATCAGTGGCTGAAACAAAGCCGAGTCTTATCAGGATATCTCCAAGAAGCTGACCCGTTACCTGTTGATGCCTGAGGGCAACCTGTAGCCTTGCCTCATTAATGAGCCCCTTTTCCTTTAAAATCTCACCAAGGAGCTTTTTCATCATAATCAGAAAGATGAAGGGCTACCCGTAGGTGGCGAGGTAACAGTTGGTAGAACTGCCACAGGTCTCAACATTATAACCAGCTCTTTTCTGTCCTTAATCTTTTCGTGACCCTTAAAAAGGGCTCCAAGAAGGGGGATCCTGCCAAGAAGGGGGACCCTGTCTTCCTTCACAGAGTCCTTCTCCTGAATGAGTCCTCCGATAATTATGGTCTCGCCATTTCTTACCTTTACAATTGTGCTCATCTCCCTGAGGTCAACCGTAGGAAGGGAGAGCTGAATGATGTTCTGACCTGCCTCCCCTATGGTCCTCTCTTCAAGGGATACAAGGTCAGAGATTATGGGGGTGATAGTCATAGAAATCTCTCCATCTTCATTGACATAGGGGATCACCCCAAGCATTATCCCTGAAAGAAGGTTTGAGGTGGTTACTGTAAAGGTTGTTATGGGTGCCGCACCTGTAGTGGTTGTTGTGGTCTCCACCCTTGATATAAAAGAAAAGTTTCTCCCTACACTCAAAAGGGCTGTCTGTCCATTCATTATATTAACCTTTGGATTTGAAAGGACATTCACCTTTCCTTGCGTCTCGAGGGCACGGAGGATGGAGTTGAAATTAGCACGGGTCACGCCAATATTGAATCTCGGTATATCCACTATGTCCTTAAAACCGGTCTGACCAAAGGTCACCTCTCCAACACCCCTCCAGCTATCAAGAAATGTCCAGTCAATCCCGTATCTCAGGGTATCACCCAGTTGAACCTCTGCAATCCTTGCCTCTATCATCACCTGCCTTGAAAGTGTCTCCTTAAGTCTGTTAAGGAATCTCTCAGCCTGGGCAAGGTCCCTTTTGCCAGCTGTTACAAAGACTGTGCCAGTTATTCGGTTGATTGTAAAAAAGGGTTTTACCGTTGCTGTGGAGGACTCAAATATCATCTTTAAAGACTCCTCGAGGCTACCCCAGAAATCAAAGGCCTTTCTGTCAGAGGTAATCCTCTGGGAGAGAGTCCCCTTAATATTGGGGGCCGTAAGACCCTGAGCCTGGATTCCTCCGAGGATATCACCACCAAGGTCAACATCCAGTATCTGGGAGACAGGTGGAAGGGGTAATTCATAGACCCTTGTGCGGGTGGGCGTTATTCTCAATATGTTATTCTTTATCTCGTAGAAATAATCAAGGCCCTCAAAAAGGGCTTCAAGGGCCTCATAGAGGGTAACATTCCTCAGGGATGTTGTAACAGGTGTATCGGCATTTACTCCGTGTTCAATAATAAGATTAAGACTGCCTGCCTCTGAGATAACATGAAGGACATCCCTGAGGGGTGAGTTTCTCACAACAATATTTATCCTTATCTCCTTTAATGGGAAGAGGTCTTCAGAGACCGGTTCAGGAGGTGGTATCTTCTCCTGAGTTGGTGGCGAGGTAACAGCGGGATTTCTTACCTCGCCACCAACCTCCTTTTGTGGCGGGTTACCAGTGCTTGGTGGCGAAGGCTCTTTTATAAAAGGCCTTGATGTGCAGGCAAACTGCAAGGTAAGCAGAAGACTGATTATTAGTAGCCTTTTCACCATATATAAAGATATAATAACCCGCTTGCTTTGTCAAGAAAAATTCTCTTTCCGGTTAGGACGCCGTCTCAGGGATGGGTAAACCTGCACCTCCTAGGTGCAAGAACTGCATATATGATTTCTGTCAAGAGATTGAGTCTGCTGATAGGAGTATTTTACGGTTTCTGCTTTTTAAAGAGTCGGTGATAAGGGAGAGGCTGCTGGGAGCGATTTTAATGTTTATAGGTTTTGTATTGATTGTGCTTAGCTGATTCGTTATAATTAAATTTTATAGCACATCTATCTTGCTATTTATACAGCGTTTAGTTTATATTTTACATTTAATAAATTATTCAAGCATCAAAGGAGAGACAGAAGATGGGCAATCTACAGAAATTTTTCCCATTCCTCATATGGCTGAAAAGCTATAAAAAAGAAAACTTCGGTCGTGATTTATTGGCAGGTATTACTATCGCTATAGTGCTGATACCTCAATCCATGTCTTATGCCATGATAGCTGGACTCCCGCCGATATACGGCCTTTATGCCGCAGCCATTCCACCCATAATAGCGGCTCTGTGGGGAAGGTCAAGTCTTCTTGCCACAGGCCCAGTTGCCATGGTAAGTCTTTTGACCTTTTCATCCATCATACCCTTTGCAAAACCAGGAACAGCTGAATTCATTAATATGGCTATTACGCTTGCGCTGCTGGTTGGAATTATCCAACTTTTAATGGGTATTTTCAAACTTGGATTCGTTATGAGATTTGTATCTCATCCTGTAGTAGTCGGCTTTACCAATGCAGCGGCCATCATAATAGCATCCACACAGATCAGGCACCTCCTGGGCATAGAGGTTAAGGGAAGCGAATTTATTTTACCCATGTTTATTGAGATAGGGAAAAACATTATTCATACAAATCCTTATACATTCGCCGTGGGTGTCTTTTCCCTTGCCATAATTATTGGAGGATCATACATTCATAAAAACTTCCCAGGAGCAATGGTTGCGTCTGTGGTGACCACGGTAATGGTCTATCTCTTAAACTTGCGTGAACTCGGCGTAAAAACCGTCGGTGATATGCCGAGAGGACTTCCACTGCCTTCTTTGACCCTCGTTGATTTTGAGACAACAGCCCGTTTAATAGGTCCTGCCATAGTCATTGCCATAGTAGGATTTATGGAGGCATTCGCTATTGTCAAAGCCGTATCGGCAAAGACGAAGGAGCCTATCGATGTGAATCAGGAACTTATAGGTCAGGGCGCTGCAAATCTAATAGGTTCGCTTTTCAAATCATATCCGGTGAGCGGTTCATTCTCAAGGACAGCCGTTAATCTTCAGGCTGGAGGTAAAACAGGGCTTTCTAACATCTTTTCAGGACTGATTGTAATAGTGGTG
>CAMTWD010000012.1:0-5241 GCA_947085365.1 uncultured Nitrospirota bacterium
GATGTAAGAAGACTGAGAGCAGGAAGAAGACACAGAAGAGACAATGGAAACCTCCAGAGAATCATCCCTGGAAGAGGTGCTTCAATGTGACATTTCAAACTGGTAATAAAGTGTGACATTGACATTAGGAACAACAGAGATTGATAGGTTATAATTTTATATGCTCCAGGAGCTGATTATCAAAAACCTTGCCATCATCGATAATCTCACCCTCACCTTTAAAGAAGGCCTTAATGTCCTGACTGGAGAGACAGGTGCAGGAAAGTCCATAATAGTAGATGCCCTGGGCCTTGCCTTGGGACAGAGGGCGAGTTCAGAGATCTTGAGACACGGTGAGGAAGAAGGCTCTGTCCAAGCCCTTTTTGATGTCCGGGATATAGACCTTCCACAAACTCTTACCTCGCCACTGAGCGAGGATATCTATCAGACAGATGGCAGCCTAATACTTAGGAGACATATAAGTTTTCAGGGAAAGAGCAAGGCTTACATCAATGACAACCTTGTAAGTATCTCAACCCTTGCTCAAATAGGAAGTCTTCTCGTGGATATTCACAGCCAGCAAGAACATCAAAGCCTCATGAACAGGGATATTCAGCTTGAGCTCTTGGATGCCTACGGAGGCCTCGAACCTATTAGAGAGCAATACAGAAGACTCTACTCAGAGGTATCGGAACTCAGGTCAGAGATAGAAGGTCTTGAGGAGGCACTGAGATTCAAGGCCCAGAGGATGGACCTTCTTCAGTACCAGATAAAGGAGATCCAACAGGCAGCCCTAAAACCCGGCGAGGAAGAGCTTCTCCAACAGGAATATGCAATCTTAAAAAATGCCTCAAGACTATCAGAATCTGTTACAGCCTCTTATGAAACCATTTATGGAGCAGATGATTCCTGTCTTGCCAGGTTATCAAAGGGCCTCCAGAGGCTCAGGGATCTCCAGCATATAGATCCAGATTTATCAGAGGTGGTAGAACTCCTCTCACAGGCAAAACCACTCCTTGAAGAATCGGCGCAGGCACTGATGAGGCTAAAGGAGAAGTACGAGGTTGATCCTGCAAGACTCGATCGTGTAAATGAAAGGCTCGATCTTATTGATAGATTGAAAAAGAAATATGGAGGGTTCATAGGTGGCGAGGTAGGAGTAGAAGAGATACTCCTCTATCTGAAAAGGGCTGAAGAGGAGCTCAAGACCCTTGAGTCCTCTGATGAACGGCTATCGGAGTTGAGGGAGAGATTAAAGAAAAAGGAAGAGGAACTTATGAGAATCGCCAAGAACCTCTCTGAGAAGAGAAGAGAGGTGGCCAAAAAGATTGAGGAGGCAATGGCAAGGGAATTAAAGGAAGTTGGTCTTGAGAAGGCCATCTTCAAGGTAAATCTCAGGACCCTTGACCATCCATCAAAGGATGGTATAGACAGTATAGAATTTGAGTTCTCTGCAAATCCAGGAGAACCACCCAAGCCCATTTCAAAGATCGCCTCAGGTGGAGAACTCTCAAGGCTTATGCTCTGTCTGAAGGTGATCCTTGCTGAGGTTGACAGAGTCCCGGTCTTGATCTTTGATGAGGTGGATGCAGGTATTGGAGGATACACAGCCGAGAAGGTAGCCCAGCGCCTGAAGAGGCTCTCGAGGAAGAGACAGGTATTATGCATAACCCATCTTCCCCAGATAGCCTCTGCAGCAGATCATCATATAAAGGTAGAGAAGACTATAAAAAGGAATTCTGTCTCGGTAAGGATTAAGAGCCTTACGGAAAAGGAGAGGGAGGAGGAGATAGCAAGGATGCTCAGCGGAAAGATAACAGATGCCTCCCTGAGACACGCAAGAGAACTTCTTAATGCATACAGATAATCTGTGCCGTTACCTCGCCACCAATGGTGGTGAAGTAACAGTCGAGGTAAGGAGGAGGTTATGAAAAAAGATGGTGGTGAAGTAACAGTGAGGAAGGCGATAAAGGGCAAGATCGAGATAAACCAAGACCTATGTAAGGGTTGTGGATATTGTGTGGAGGCCTGTCCAAAGGCAGTGATAGCAATAGGAAAGGAATTCAACAAGATGGGCTATTTTATTGCTCAGGTGAAAGAACCCGAAGATTGCACAGGTTGTGCTTTCTGTGCTGAGATATGTCCTGACATAGCAATTACTGTCTGGAGAGAGGAATGATAGCAGTTATTGACTACGGGATGGGGAATCTCAGGAGTGTAGCAAAGGCATTCCTCAAGATAGGAGCCGAGATAATTGTTACAGACAATCCTGAAGATGTAAAGAGGGCAGAGGCCATAGTACTTCCGGGGGTTGGAGCCTTCCCTGACTGCATGAGGAATCTTCAAGAAAGGGGCCTGATAGATCCCCTCCTCAGGTCCATAGAAAAGGGGAAGCCCTATCTCGGCATATGTCTTGGGCTCCAGATCCTCTTTGATGAATCAGAGGAGTTTGGCCTCAACAGGGGACTGGGTATTATTCATGGAAGGGTAAAGAGATTCAGATTTCAGGACAGTAGCCTCAAGATCCCTCACATGGGCTGGAACAATATAAGGATATTAAAGGACTCCCCTCTCTTTAAGTATATACCTGATGGAAGCTATTTTTATTTTGTCCATTCCTATTATGTGGTTCCAGGGGACAGGGATGTGATTGCCTCAGAGACAGAATATGGTGAGGTATTCACCTCATCCATATGGAAGGATAATATAATGGCAACCCAGTTTCATCCTGAAAAGAGCCAATCCCTTGGATTGAAGGTTTTGAAGGGATTTATGGAATTTGTTAAAAAGTAATGGGTGATCCTCAACTGTTACCTCGCCACTAAATTAGGCTTAAGGCTCGTAGGCTGAAGGCTGAAGAAAAAAGAAAAAAGACAAAAATTATTTTTTAACTTCAGCCTACCGCCTTCAGCCTATATTAGAGGGAAATATTAAATGCCCTGAGAAGGAGATTTATCAGACCTCCAAAGATTATTGCTGTAGGAAAAACAACGGATACAATTATAATAGCAATTCTCAGGCCAAATTCCTTTATCATCATCAAAAGATGGGCAAGACAGGGGACAAAGAGCGTTATTGTTATCAAACTCACTAAGGACTGCACAGGATCAAGAAGTCCTTCCCCTGAAAGCTTAAAAAGACCTGCTGCCCCATAATCCCTTCTTAAAAATCCGAGCAGAAAGGCCTCCGTAGTCTTTTCAGGAAGCCCGAGGATATTTACCACAACAGGTGATGCCAGTCTTCTCAGTGTCTCAAGAAGGGAAACCTTGTGGAGGAGAAAGAGGATAAATGTTCCAAGGATAAAGAGCGGAACCGCCTCCTTAAGGTACCAGACTACCCTGTTGAAGGTCTTTACAACCACATTCTCCAGAACTGGCATCCTCATCGGAGGTATTTCAAGGAAGAACTCGGAACTCTCACCCTTGATGGTCCTTGATGCTATTGTTCCCATAAGTAGAAGGACCCCCAGGACAGAAAAGAACCATATAAGTGTTGCCTTCCAGGAGAGGCTTCCAAGCATCCCGAGTATCACTCCAAGCTGGGCTGAGCAGGGGACAGCAAGGGCAAGGAGAAAGGCAGCCAATATCCTCTCCCTCGTGGTCTCTAATATCCTCGTGGTCATAACAGCCATCGTCCCACAACCAAGGCCAAGGACCATAGGGAGAACTGCCTTTCCACTGAGACCCATTCTCTTAAAGAGGCTGTTTGACATAATTGCAAGCCTCGGAAGATAGCCACAATCCTCAAGGATGGAGAAGGCAATGAAGAAGGTCGTTGTGATGGGAAGGATTATGCCAATTGCATAGGTAAGGGCAACGGTAATGATCCCATATTCACCCACAAGGGCCTCCTGGACAATCCCAAAGGGCACGAGAAGCTCCACAACCCTTGTAAACATCGGATTCAGATACCTCCCAAAAAGTCCTTCCTCAAGTAGATCCACCAGTGTGCCTGCACCAAAGACTCCAACAAATTCGTAAATAAAAAAGAGTACCAGGGCTAAGACAGGAATGCCCCAGAGAGGATGCATACTTATATTACCGATAAGGTGTGCAAGGCCACCGCTCACAACAGATACCCTTCTTATTGCCCTTGAGCTCAACTCCTCAGCAATGGAAAGCCTCTTTGCATTAATTATCAAGCCTGGATCTGTCCTGAGCCTCTCTGAACAGTGATCCCTCAGGGACTCTATCCTTTCGATTATCTCTTCAGAAAGATTTGCCCTGAGCCAGGGCTTCAGGCTTTCATCCCCTGAAAGTATCATCAAGGCAAGGGACCTCTTCGAAATGGATGCCTCAGGCAACAATCTTTCTATCTCTCTAATAGATCCTTCAATAATAGGGCCGTAATCAATAACTATTTCTGGAATACGGGGATCTGATACCACTGACCTCAATTCCGAAAGCCCCTTTTTCTGGGAAGCAATGGTGCTTACCACCGGCGCCTTCAGGACTTCAGAGAGTGCCCTTTCATCAACCACAATACCCCTGTCTCTTGCCTCATCAACCATGTTCAGATCAAGCACAAGGGGTATACCCATCTCAGCAAGCTGTACCGTTATAAAGAGACCTCTCTTTAGGTTCTTTGCATCCACAATCTGAATAATTGCATCAGGTCTGTCCAGAAGGAGTATATCTCTTGTAACCTTTTCATCTTCACTCATGGGGACAAGATTATTTATTCCAGGTGTATCAATTATAAGATAGCGACCCCCATTCATCGAGGCAATGGCCGAGGAGATCTCTATGGTGGTTCCAGGATAATTTGATACAGTGGCATATCTACCAGTGAGGAGCCCAAATATTACACTCTTGCCCACATTGGGATTCCCCACAAGGGCAATCCTTCCATCAATATCGCCCCTTCTTTTTCTATATCTCTGCCGTTTCATCGTTCTTGTAATTGATAATTATTTTCATTTACTTTAACAATTCATCGACTTTGGAGTCAAGTTATGAGATCAGTAGCCCTATCCCAACTGTTACCTCGCCACCAACTGTTACTTCGCCACTAAGCTTGATTGAAATCCCTCTGGAGATAGCATTATAATTGTGGTATGAAGAAATATCTCCTCTCAATCCCTGTATAAGGAGATAAAAATGAGACTGGTGAAGACCCTTCTGCTCTTTGTGTTAATCCTATCTGCTGATATAGGTATTTCAACTGTTACTTCGCTACTAAGTGCAGAACCGTCACCTCACCACCAGAAGACAATAATCCTGGCGACCACCACATCTGTAGAAAATTCAGGATTGCTCAATC
>CAMTWD010000013.1:0-9058 GCA_947085365.1 uncultured Nitrospirota bacterium
ATTTGATTTAATCCTTTGTTTTAAGATACAATTTTAAAGACCCCGGAGGGGTCTAAGACTTTAAAAGAGGGGGGTCTTGATGAGGAGGTCTTTTATTCCCTTTTTTGCATTCCTTATCCTCACCCTTCCTTTCTTAGGAGCCAAAGGGGCGATGGCTCAGGAGGCGGGAGAGCTGGGTGTAAAGCTTCAAAGCATCAACTTTGAGGATGTCCGAGACAACGAGCTCTATGCCTCTGTCTTTGGTTATATCAATACATCTCCCAATACAGCTCTGGGTTTTGAGATAGGCACAGTAAATATTGACGAGCCAAAAAAGAGGATTGACTTCACACCCATTGAGGTGAATCTCAAATTAAGGGCAAAGTCAAGGGGAGAGGCAGGCTTTGCCCTTAACATAGGTGGTGGTGTAAGCTACAATGTCATCAATGGAGAGGGAGGTAATAAAAACCTCTTTGGCTGGCAGGCCTTTGTATCAGGAAGGTATTTCTTTACACCACCCAGGGCAAGCTTTGGGATATTTGCAGGAGCTGAGATCAAATATCAGTGGGTGGACTCATTCACAGAATACGATCAGAAGATAGACCTTTCTAATACACGATTTGGCCTTGAGTTTGGTGTGATGTTCTGATGTTACTTCGCCACCAAGTTCTGAACCTTTGTCTAATCTTTCTCTTTCTTCTGAGTTCTGGTGGTTGTAAGGTTCAGAGGGAGATAGATGATCCTGAATCCATAAGGGTGGGAGCCCTCGCTGATGCAAGAATGCTCCTCCCACTCTTTGCCTCTGATAGTGCCAGCTCTGATATTAGCAGTCTGATATTTAACGGCCTCACAAAATACGATAAAGATTTAAACCTTGTGGGTGACCTGGCTGAGTCATGGGAGATCAAAAAGGGAGGCAGGGAAATTATATTTCATCTTCGAAGAGGTGTCCTCTGGCACGATGGCACAGAATTCACCTCAAGGGATGTGATATTCACATACAAGAGCGTTACAGACCCCAAAAACCCCACACCCTACAGCGGCATATACGGGCCGGTGGAGAAGGTTGAGGCCCTGAATAAATATACTGTAAGGGTTCTTTATAAAGAGCCCTTTGCACCTGCCCTTGAGTCCTGGGGTATGGGCATTATCCCTGCCCATCTACTGGAAGGTAAAGACCTCGCCAAAAGCGAGCTGAACAGGTCTCCTGTGGGAACAGGTCCCTATAAATTCAAGAGATGGATCACAGGTCAGAGGATAGAGCTTGAGAGGTTTGATAATTATTTTGAAGGAAGACCGAATATAAAGAGATATATATCAAGGATAATACCTGATATGACCACCATGTTTCTTGAGCTCAAGTTCGGAGGTATTGACTACATGGGCCTCACACCTGCCCAGTATAAACTGAAGGCAGATTCTGAAGAATTCCTGAAGAGGTTTCAAAGGTTTCGTTATCCTGCCTTTGGATATACCTATCTGGGATTCAATCTCCTTGATGAAAGATTCCGTGACAAAAGGGTAAGACAGGCAATAGCCTATGCCATAAATAAGGAGAGGCTCATAAAGGGTGTCCTTCTTGGATACGGAAGACCCTGCACAGGACCATTCCCTCCGGATTCGTGGGCATACAATAAAGAGGTGAAGGGCTATCCCTATGATCCCCAAAAGGCACTTCAGCTCCTCAGTGAGAGTGGATGGAAGATGGGTGAGGATGGAATATTGAGAAAGGATGGAAGACCCTTCAGGTTTACAGTCCTTGTGAATCAGGGAAATACCCAGAGATTGATGGCTGCCCAGATTATTAAAGAAGACCTGAAAAGGGTGGGTATAGAGATGGATATAAGGGTAATGGAATGGCAGACCCTCTTACACCAGTTTATTCATAAAAAGAGATTCGAGGCAGTCCTCATGGGATGGGCCCTCTCAAGAGACCCAGATATATACGATATCTGGCATTCCTCAAAGACCCGTGAGGGTGAATTTAATTTCATATCCTATAGCAATCCAGAGGTGGATAGGCTTCTTGTAGAAGGAAGGACAACCCTTGATAAAGAAAAAAGGAGAAGGATCTATCACAGGATCCATGAAATACTTCATGAAGACCAGCCAACAGTATTTTTATATGTGCCTGATGCACTTCCAGTCCTCCACAGGAGATTCAAAGGTGTTGAGCCATCACCAATTGGCATATGGCATAACTTTATTCACTGGTATGTTCCGAAGAACCGGATGGAGTGGTAACAGTGCACTTCACACCCTCAAAGGCATAGACTATCCTCTTTTCCCTCTCGAGCCTTTCTGAACTTAGTGGCGAGGTAACAGTCGGAAAGGATCTCCTTGAGAAGTCTCTGGAAAATCTTAAGAGTTCTTCCCTTGATGGGATCTCCTCAATCTTCTCACCAATTAATCTGCCATTAATAGTATCAAATATCCTTGCCTTTATACCATCAGTTACAACACCGAAGGGTATCTGATAAGGGCCTGCAACCCTTGCAAAGGCGATTATGTATCTCTCCCACGATTCAATAGAGGTGGGTGAGCAGCGAATAATCAATAGGTCTGTGCCAGAGACCTTTATTAAAAAGTCTATAGAGACCTTTACGGTGCAGTCACTAAGGATAAGCTCAAACTCCGGATCAACAAATATCTCTTCTGCGGAATAACCCTTCTCTTCTGTAAGGAATTGCCACACCTTCATCCTGATTCCACTTAACTGAATCATCTCCCTTTTGTCTTCCTCAAGGATCTTCTGCCTTATAATCTCTTCTCTCTTATTCTCCAAGATAGGCCCTCCTCAGGTCTTCGTTGTTCAGGAGCTCTGATCCCTTTCCCTCAAGTCTTATCTGACCACCTTCTATTACATAGGCCCTATTTGAAAGGCTCAAGGCTGCCCTTGCATTCTGCTCCACAAGGAGCACCGTAACCCCACTGGCATTTATCTTCTTGATTATAGAAAATATCTTGGCAACCATGATTGGAGCAAGACCAAGGGATGGCTCATCAAACATTATCATCCTGGGCTTAGAGATAAGTGCCCTGGCAATAGCGAGCATCTGTTGTTCTCCACCACTTAATGTCCCTGCAATCTGAAACCTCCTCTCCTTAAGAACAGGAAAGAGTTCAAAGACCTCTTCCAGATCACCCTTGGAGAAACCCCGTACAAAGGCCCCCATCTCAAGGTTCTCCATTACTGTTAAAAAGGGAAATATCCTCCTTCCCTCTGGCACGAGGGTAAGCCCCTTTCTAATAATCCTATGAGCAGGAAGGCTGGTAATTTCCTCACCATTAAAGATAATCCTTCCACCTACAGGTTTAATAGCCCCAGAGAGTGCCATGAGGGTTGTGGTCTTTCCAGCACCATTTGAACCAATAAGGGCAACTATCTCCCCCTCCCTGACAGTAAAGGATATACCCTTTACTGCCTTTATCGGGCCATATGCCACATGGAGGTCCCTTACCTCAAGCATGGATTTCCTTTCCAAGATAGGCCTCTATTACGAGGGGATCATTCTTCACGGCAGAAGGTGGTCCTTCTGCTATCTTCACTCCATGATCAAGCACCACTATCCATTCTGAAATTCCCATTACCACCTTCATGTCATGTTCTATAATGACAACAGTCTTTCCAATCTCCTTAAGCCTTTTTATAATCTCCATTATCTCCTCTGTCTCCTGGGGATTCATGCCTGCTGCTGGCTCATCAAGGAGGATCACCTCTGCCTCTGTAGCAAGGGCCCTGGCAATCTCAAGTCTCCTCTGACTTCCGTAGGGAAGCTCTCCTGCCCTTCGGTGGATATCTTCGTGAAGGCCTACAAACTCCAGATATTCAAAGGCCTTCTGCCTCAGATCCTCTTCCTGAGATCTGAATCTCCTTGATCTGAAAAGGGAAGAAAGGATCTTCTGGGTGTAAGAGTTGTGCTGTGCCACGAGGATATTTTCAAGGACGGAAAGATCTCTGAAAAGCCTTATATTCTGGAATGTCCTCGCAATACCCAGCTCTGAAATCTTATGGGGAGGAAGACCCGTGATATCCCTTCCTTTGAAGAAGATCTCCCCTCGTGTGGGCTTTGTAAGTCCTGTAAGACAGTTAAAGAGTGTTGTCTTTCCAGCACCATTCGGCCCAATGATGGAAGATATACTATTCTCCTTTATCCTGAAGGTTATCTCCTCCAGGGCAGCAAGCCCTCCAAAGTATTTTGTCAGTCCTTTAAATTCAATAATATACATAACAAGTAAGAGTTCAGGTCCTTTTACCCACAATCCCCTGGGGTCTGAAGATACTCATAAATATGAGCCCTGCACCGAGGAATACCATCCTGTATTGTTCAAATTCCCTGAATATCTCTGGCAAGGCAACAAGGAGGAGTGCCCCAATGATAGGACCTGTGATGGTACCCTGACCACCCAGTATCACCATTGCCAGTATCATTACTGATTCAAAAAAGGTAAAGCTCTCAGGTGATACAAAACGCATCTTTGCTGCAAAAAGCTGTCCAGCAAGACCTGCCCAGAGGGCACCAAAGGAAAAGGCATAGAGTTTATAGAGAAATGTATTTATCCCTAAGCTTGATGCAGCTATCTCGTCATCCCTTATGGCCATCCAGGCCCTCCCTGCCTTTGAATCTATGATCCTTTTTATTATAAAGAGGCTTAAGAGGACAGAGGCAAGGACAAGATAATAAAAATCCTCTACCCCTCTCATCTCGTAACCAAATAGAACTGGCCTCTCAATACCTGTAATCCCATTTGGTCCATTCGTTAAACTGATCCAGTTATTAAGCACAATCCTCGTTATCTCTCCAAATCCAAGGGTTACTATGGCAAGATAATCTCCCCTCAATCTCAGGGCAGGAATTCCGAGTAAAAATCCCGCCACCGCTGTTATTGATAATGAGAAGGGAAGGGATTCCCAGAATCCCATCCCAAGTTTTGTATTAAGAAGTGCATAGGTATAGGCACCAATAGCATAAAAGGCAGCAAAACCAAGGTTCAGAAGGCCTGTATAACCCACCATTATATTTAGACCCAGTGAGAGGATCACATAAATACCGGCAAGGCTTGCAATATCAGTAATATATACACCTCCAAGATAGGGCAGACTGAGAAGGAGAATTAATAAAACAATAAGGCTATATCTCTTGACCTTGATAGAAACCTGATAATGGAATACCTCCTTAATCCTTACTTTTACTCCCCATATCCTGTATCTCTTAAAGAGATGCCATAAGAGGGTAATTACAAAAAGGGCACCTGCTATATAGGCTGCCACTGAAGGCCCTGTAAAGGGGAGGCTGAGGATGCCGAACCAAAGGGGTATAAGAATCCATAAAGGTATTCGAGAACTACCAATAACCCAGGACATCAGACCTTTTCCTCCAGAGACCTTCTGAAGAGACCCGATGGCTTTATGAGAAGGATTATAATGAGGACTAAGAAGGCATAGGCATCCTTATATTCACTGGAGATATAACCAGCAGCAAGGCCCTCAATAAGCCCCAGTATAATCCCTCCAAACATGGCACCGGGGATACTTCCTATCCCTCCGAGAACCGCTGCTGTAAAGGCCTTTATCCCTGCAATATAACCAATATAGTAATTTATCAGACTGTAATAAAGCGTCACCATGAATCCTGCCACTGCTGCAAGGGCTGAGCCTATTATAAATGTAATAGCTATTATGCGGTCTGCGTCTATACCTACAAGTGTTGCCATGAGCCCGTCCTGAGCAACAGCCCTCATGGCCTTGCCCGTCTTTGTCTTTGAGATAAAAAGGTGAAGAAGGATCATCAGTGCTGATGAAAGGACAATTATGAGAAGTTGTATATAGGTGATCTTTGCACCAGCAACAGTCAGGCCTGAGGTGGCAAATAATGGAGGAAATACCTTATAGGTTGCTCCCTGCGTAAGCATAACAAAGTTCTGGAGGAAGATGGATACACCAATGGCACTTACTAAAGGACTGAGCCTCGGTGCATTCCTTAAAGGCCTGTAGGCAACCCTCTCCACAGTGGCACCATAGGCTGATATATATATAATTCCCAACCCGAGACTCAAGACCAGAGACAAGATTAGGGATACCTCTGTAAGACCTATTGATGTAAAGAGGCCAAAACTTATTATGGTCATATATGCACCGAGCATATATATCTCGCCATGGGCAAAATTTATTAACCGGAGTATCCCGTAGACCATGGTATAGCCAAGGGCTATGAGGGCATAGACATAGCCCAGTGTGAGACCATGTATGAATTGCTGTAGAAACATAACTGTCAGTTAGCCACTTCTTGTGAACCCTTCAGCCTCTTCTTAAGAAGTTCATTCACAAGCTGAGGAGATGCCTTTCCTTTTGTGAGCTTCATCACCTGGCCCACGAAGAATCCCAGGAGTTTTTCCTCTCCATTTCTGTATCTCTGAACCTCCTGAGGATTCTTCTCGATCACCTCCTGAATAACCTTCTCAAGGAGGGATGTGTCAGTTATCTGGATAAGACCCTTCTCTTTGATAATCTCATCAGGAGACTTCCCTGTGTGGAATACCTCCTCAAAGACCTCCTTTGCAATCTTCTGAGAGATCGTCCCTTCCTCTATTAACTTTATTATCCTGACAAGTGCCTCAGGCCTAACAGGAGATTCATCAAAGCCTTTATTATTCTCATTTAATAGTCTGCTGAGCTCTCCCATAATCCAGTTAGCCACCGTCTTTGGTGGAGCACCAAGGGCCACAGCCTCTTCAAACCATTGGGCAATACTCAACTCCTGGGTCACGAAGATGGCATCATAGGCTGGAAGGCCATACTCCCTCATGAATCGCTCTTCCTTCTGTTGTGGCAATTCTGGAAGTGTCCTTCTTAATTCCTCTATAATCTCAGGTTCGATCTCCACTGGCACAAGATCAGGTTCAGGGAAATATCTATAGTCATGGGCCTCTTCCTTTGACCTCATGGATTGTGTGGTCTCGGTCTTTGAATCCCAGAGCCTTGTCTCCTGTATGACCCTTCCTCCTTCTTCAAGGATATTTATCTGACGCTCTATCTCATATTGAAGGGCCTTCTCCACGAATCTGAAGGAGTTGATATTCTTTATCTCTGTCTTTACCCCGAATCCCGAACTTCCTACAGGCCTTACCGAGACATTGGCATCACATCTCAAGGACCCCTGCTCCATATTTCCATCACAGACCCCAAGGTATCTCAGGATCTGTCTCAGCCTCTTCATAAACTGGGCAGCCTCCTCAGGAGTCCTTATATCAGGTTTTGTAACTATCTCCATCAGTGGAACGCCTGCCCTGTTGAGGTCTACGAGGCTCCAGTCACCATCGTGGATATTTTTACCTGCATCCTCCTCAAGATGGATCCGTGTTATACCTATCCTCCTCTTTACTCCCTTTACCTCTACATCCAGATAACCATCCTCACAGAGGGGCAATTCATACTGGCTTATCTGATAGCCCTTGGGCAGGTCAGGATAGAAGTAATTCTTCCTTGCAAACCTGCTATAAGGAGAGATCCTGCAGTTGAGGGCAAGACCGGTCTTTATTGTGTAAAGGACTGCCTTTTTATTAAGCACAGGCAGGACACCCGGCATGCCAAGGCATACAGGACATACCTGTGTATTCGGCTGGGCACCAAAGGTTGTGGGACATCCACAGAATATCTTCGATTCTGTAAGAAGCTGTGCGTGGATCTCAAGTCCGATCACTGCCTCATAATCTTTATGTGAAGTCATAGGTACCTCCTTCCTAATTATGATAGTGTAAATCCCAACGAGAGTTCAATAGCACTGACATCAGAAGATGTTTTGATGTAAAATAGAGATATATTGAGGTTGTGGCGAGGTAACCCGATGAAAAGGGAATTCAAAATCCTTTTGATACTCTTTTTCTTTTTAACCATAAACTCCACCCCTGTTAATGCCATCAAGATCCAAGAACATATCCTCAAAAATGGCCTGAAGGTAATAATTGCAGAGGATCACAAGGCACCTGTTGCCACATTCCAGATATGGTACAGGGTAGGTTCTATTGACGAACCAAAAGGAAAGACAGGGATTAGCCATTTCCTGGAGCATATGATGTTTAAAGGAACTCCAAAATATGGCTCAAATCTCTTTTCAAGGCTCATTCAAAAAAATGGTGGAATAGACAATGCCTTTACCACAAGAGATTATACGGCCTATTTCCAGATACTACCTTCAGAGAGGATCCACCTCTCAATAGATCTTGAATCAGACAGGATGAGGAACCTCCTCTTAAGGGAGGAGGATGTGGATACCGAAAGGTCTGTGGTGGCAGAGGAGAGGAGGCTCCGCTATGAAGACGATCCAGAAAACTCCCTATTTGAGGAGTTACATTTTACTGCCTTCAGGGCACATCCCTACAGATGGCCTGTTATAGGAGTGATGTCAGATATCCTCTCCATTACTAAGGATGACCTTCTTGAGTATTACAGAAGATTTTATGTGCCCAACAATGCCTTTATAATCGTTGCCGGAGATGTAAACCCTCAAGAGATTCTACAGAAGATCAAAAACTCCTTTGAAGAGATTCCCCCTGGTGAGCTGGTAGCACGATCCTATACGGAGGAGCCACCCCAGAGAGGAGAAAGGAGGGTCTATCTGAAAAGAGAGGCTGAAATCCCCTATATAATCATTGCCTACCATGTCCCTTCCTTCCCTCACGATGATTCAGCTCCTCTTGAGGTATTGAATGCTATACTCACAGGAAAAAGCGGGAGGCTATACAAAAGGATTGTCTCTCAGGAAAAGGTTGCAGCAGGAGTGGATGCCTTTTATAGTGGTCTTAATAGATTTCCCTATCTATTCTTCTTTTATGGTGTGCCTCTTCAGGGCAAAAGGATTGAAGAACTGGAGGAGTCCATATACAGGACTATTGAAGAGATAAAAGATTCTCCTCCTTCAGAGAAGGAGGTTCAGAAGGCAAAAAATCAGATAGAGGCATCATTCATCATGTCAATGGATTCTGTATATTCCTTGGCAAGGATTATCGGCACCTTCGAGATTATTGGTGACTGGAGGTGGAAGGATGAATACCTTAAGAGAATCAGGGCTGTAACTGCTGA
>CAMTWD010000014.1:0-21480 GCA_947085365.1 uncultured Nitrospirota bacterium
ACTGAGTTGAAGAGATCCTTCAAATGCTTCTGCCCTTATGATAAAGCTCTTATTTATGAGGAGGACATTCTCTATCTCATCTTGAAGCCTGAAAAGGTTTATGCAGACGATAAAGAGACCAATCGTATTTATCAGGAAGATCCCGCCTACTGCGAGGTAAACGATACGCCTCACTATTAAATTATAGCATCACGGCATGTAAATTTTTTGTTAATCATAACCATCTCGACCCTGTTACATCTCAAGATCCTCTTCCTGATAGAAAAAGACCTCCTCAAGGTGTTAAAATCTTCTATGCCTGAGCTTTTAAAGATGGGGTTTATTGCTGATCTTCACATCCATTCAAGATATTCGAGGGCAACGAGTCAGGATATGTCACCTGAGGCCCTCTGGAGGTGGGCACAGCTTAAAGGTATTGATGTTATAGGGACAGGTGATTTTACCCATCCAGGCTGGCTTTCTGAATTGAAGGAAAGGCTTGAGCCAATGGAGAATGGCCTCTTTGTCCTGAAGGATGAATTCAGGAAAGATTCAGCGCCTGAGTCATGCAGTTCCGAGGTATATTTCATGCTTACCGGAGAGGTGAGCTGCATATACAATAAGTATGGAAGATTGAGGAAGGTTCATTCCCTCCTTCTTGCACCAGGTTTTCAAGAGGTGATGGAACTGAATAAGAGGCTTTCAAAGATTGGTTCCCTTTCTGCTGATGGAAGACCTGTTCTCGGAATCGATACAAAGGAACTCCTCAGGATAATCCTCGATATATCCCCTGATATGCTCCTTATACCAGCCCATGCCTGGACCCCCCACTTTTCCATCTTTGGAGCAGAATCAGGATTTGATTCCCTTGAGGAATGTTTTGATGAGCTCACACCTTACATATACAGCATAGAGACAGGGCTTTCCTCTGATCCTGCCATGAACTGGAGGCTTTCAGGCCTTGACAGGATAACGCTAATATCCAACTCCGATGCCCATTCACCCTCAAAGATTGGAAGGGAGGCAAATATCTTTGATACAGAGCTCTCTTATAAAGGTATCATTAATGCCATAAAGACCAGAAGAGGACTGAAGGCAACAATAGAATTCTTCCCTGAAGAGGGTAAATACCATCTTGACGGCCACAGGTTTTGTAAGGTGAGTCTCTCTCCAAAAGAGACCATAAGACATAACTATCTCTGTCCAGTCTGTGGAAGGAGGCTTACGGTGGGAGTGATGCACAGGGTTGAGAAGCTTGCCGATAGGCCAGAGGGCTTCAGACCTCAGGATGCCACTCCCTATTATTCCATAATACCACTGCCCGAGATCCTTTCGGAGGTCTTCAAGGCTGGGGTGAATTCTAAGAAGATTGAGTCAGAATATTTCAGGCTTTTGAGTAAATTCGGAAATGAGTTCAGATTTCTTATGGAGGTACCTCTTGAGGAGATAGAAAGAGAAGGGAGACTCCTCAGAGAGGCTATTGAGAGGATGAGAAAGGGAGATGTGAGAATAAGGCCTGGATACGATGGGGAATATGGTAAGATCAGGATATTTGAGGAGCCTGAGAGGGTTGAGATAAAGGGTCAGATAAGCCTCTTTTGAGACTCAAGGAGTTCCTTGCTTAAAAGGACGATCTCCTTTATCAATCCAATTAGTCTTCTTACCTTTTTCTGCTGAGCCTCATCCATAGCCTTAAGGAGGTCTTCGCAGAAGTACCAGGTGCACCTGAGGGGTCTCTGCCATCTCTCCTTTATACATCCCCTTTCACCAAGAAACTGGCATGGCCCTTCAGGGTCTCTGCCGTCAGGGATAATAAAGGGTGTATTGAGAAATTTCATAAAGAGGAGGTCCCTTTCCTCAGGAAAGGCATGTTTCTGTCTGCAGCAGACATCGGTGCAGAGAGGACAGATCATGCTCGTAAATTCCTCAATGGCTGGGGAGACCTCTATAAGGGCCTCTTTTAATCTTCTGGCAATCTCTTCAGGTCTCATTGTATCTCTTCACTTCCAGTTTAAGCCCCTCAAGCCTTTTCATGTCATAACCGGAGAAGAGATAATAAAATACGGAATTGTTTGTAAGGAGTATCTCCAGATCCTCTGGTATGATACCCTTTCTTACCATCTCATTCCAGAGCCCTGTCCCTGGGATAGGGGAGTATTCTGTAAGGTGTATCCTTACATTAAGGGATTTCAAGAGATCTACACCCTCCATCACATCCTCTAAGCTGAGACCCGGAAGGCCGAACATGAGATAGACGCCCAGTTCCCTTTTTGTAAAACCTGCCTTTTTGAGTATCTCAATAGCCCTCCTGAATTCCTCAGTCCTTACCTTTCCACCGGTTCTTTCCTGAATCTCCTCAGATACAGTCTCCAGGCTTATTCTTAATGTTTTAAAGCCTGTCTTCTTCATAAGATAGGCTATCTCATCATCAATAAATCTCGCATGAAGTCCATTGGGTACATGGAATCTTATGTCATAGCCTTTCCTTGCGATCTCTCTCAGGATGGGCTTTATATGTTCCTCTGCCCTTACAAGCAGGGCATCGTCATAAAAGGCAAAATCCCTTATCCCCATCTTATATAATTCCTCTATCTCTTTTATAACCTCTTCAGGATCCCTTTGCCGGAATTCCCTGTTCAAGAGCCCTGAGGCACAATAACTGCAATGGAATGGACAGCCCGTGGATGTGAGAAGTGGTGCAAAATCCCATTTTAAAAGGCCAAGCCTCCAGTAGGGTCTTTTCTTCTTTATCCTTTTTAACCTGAATCCGAAGGTCCTTAGCACGGCATCGAAACCCTTGTCCATCCTTCCCTGAAAGACTGCGTCAACAGGGATATTCTTCATGGCATGGTCCGGTAAAAGGGTGGCATAAAGACCTCCAAGGATTACAGGGACATTATGAAATATCCTTTTTATCTCCTCAACAGTCTCCCTTACTCCAGTGTACCAGTAGGTCATGAGGGAGGTGACAAGGATAATGTCTGGAGCCGGGATTTCTTTTAATCTTGTGCGAAATTCCTCAGGGGTTATACCATATCGGCAGAATCTTCGCGGGATATCTTTGAGGACCTCTGGTTTTTTTATCTCCTTTCTCAGATATCTTCCTGTGCCATAGGATCTTTCTTTAATGGTCTGGAGGCAGTCAATAAAATGGATTTCTCCATTGAACTGGCTCAGGTATTCAGCCACTCTGAGGAGCCCTAAGGGTGCTGACCAGAGATTAAGACAGGAGAAGTCATGAACCCATGGATTTACGAGGAGGACCCTCATCTAACTCTTACTTCACTACTTAAATCAGCTTGATGCCTCTTTATGATAGTCCTGTAATGCCTTTATACTGAAGGTCCTCTCTCTGAACCTCTCTATGGCACTCACAACAGCCCTTGCACCTGCTATGGTAGTGGTGTAGGGGACCATGTACTGGAGGGCACTGTTTCTGATATAAAAGGAATCCCTCTTTGACTTAGCATCACTCACGGTGTTTATGATAAAGTGTATCTCCTTGTTCTTTATGAGATCAACGATATTGGGTCTTCCCTCGTGAATCTTGTTTACCATCTCCACATCAAGTCCATGGGATCTTAAGAATTCCGCTGTCCCTTTTGTGGCGATTACTGAAAGGCCGAGATTCTTTAACCTTCTCACCAGTTCCACAGTATGGGGCTTATCCTTATCCTTAACACTGAAGAAGATCCTTCCATTTACAGGGATCCTGTTGTTTGATGCAGCCTCAGCCTTCCAGTAGGCAAGGCCAAAGTCTGTATCAATACCCATCACCTCTCCCGTAGACTTCATCTCAGGGCCGAGGATTGTATCAACTCCAGGAAATCTATCGAAGGGGAAGACAGCCTCCTTTACAGCCACATGCCTCATAACAGGGGGCTTTGTAATACCCAGTTCTTTGAGTGTCTTTCCTACCATGAGCTTTGCTGCAATCTTTGCAAGGGGAAGTCCAGTGGCCTTACTCACAAAAGGAACGGTCCTTGATGCCCTGGGATTTACCTCAAGCACATAGATCTCACCGGATTTCACAGCAAACTGCACATTTATAAGGCCAACAACATTCAATTCCTTTGCAAGAAGGGCGGTCTGCCTCTTTATCTCTTCCACTATATCTTCAGGAAGGGAATAGGGTGGAAGGGAACAGGCTGAATCCCCTGAATGTATCCCCGCCTCTTCGATATGTTCCATCACGCCTCCAATGAGTACATCCCTTCCATCAGAGAGGGCATCCACATCGACCTCAATGGCATCTTCAAGATATTTATCTATTAATACAGGATGCTCTGGAGATGCCTTAACAGCCTTCTGCATATAATCAACGAGGGCATTACTGTCATAGACTATCTCCATTGCCCTTCCACCAAGCACATAGGATGGTCTTACAAGCACAGGATAGCCTATCTCACTGGCGATCTGGAGCGCCTCCTCTACTGAAAGGGCTGTGCCACTTAAGGGCTGTCTTAGATTCAGCCTTTCAAGAAGCTCCTTGAATTTCTTTCTATCCTCAGCCCTGTCTATCTCCTCCGGGGGTGTTCCCAGGATCCTTACACCTTCTGCCTGAAGCTGGACAGCGAGCTTAAGGGGTGTCTGACCGCCAAACTGAAGGATCACCCCTATTGGCGATTCCCTTTCTATTATATGAAGGACATCCTCTATTGTGAGGGGTTCAAAATAGAGTCTGTCAGAGGTATCGTAGTCTGTGCTTACAGTCTCGGGATTACAGTTGACCATTATCGTTTCGTATCCAAGCTCCTTGAGGGCAAGGACAGCATGGACACAACAATAGTCAAATTCAATTCCCTGTCCTATCCTGTTTGGGCCTGATCCCAGTATTATTACCTTCTTCCTGTCTGAGGGTGGCATCTCCGATTCCCTCTGGGCAATTATCCCCCTCTCGGTAATCCTGAAGAAGGGTCTTTCATAGGTGGAGTAGAGATAGGGTGTATAGGCCTCAAATTCACCTGCGCAGGTATCAACAAGCTTGTAGGAGGGCTTTATATTCTTTCTCCTCCTGAGATCCCTTATATCTCTCTCATCTTTTCCTGTAAGTCTGCTCAGTTGTTTATCAGAAAATCCATATTCCTTTGCCCGAAGGAGGAGTTCATCATTAAGGCCCTTCAGTCTTATCTCCCTCTCAAGGTCTATTATCTCCTTTATCTGATGGAGAAACCACCTGTCTATCTTTGTGAGTTCATGGACCTCCTCTACAGTCATCTCCCTTCTGAAGGCCTCTCCAATATAAAGGATCCTTTCAGGATTGGGTATCCTCAGCCTTGAGACTATCTCCTCTTGAGTGGTCTCTAAGGGGTCAAGGCCTGATAGTCCTATCTCAAGACTCCTCAAGGCCTTCTGCAGAGACTCCTTGAAGGTCCTTCCAATTGCCATTGCCTCACCAACTGATTTCATCTGTGTTGTGAGGGTGGGGTCAGCCTCAGGGAATTTTTCAAAGGTGAACCTCGGTATCTTTGTAACAACATAATCAATTGTGGGTTCAAAGCTTGCAGGCGTCGTCTTTGTTATATCATTTCTTAGCTCGTCAAGGGTATAGCCCACTGCAAGCTTTGCTGCTATCTTTGCAATAGGAAAGCCCGTTGCCTTGCTTGCCAGGGCAGAGCTTCTGGAGACCCTGGGATTCATCTCAATAACAACCATCTTCCCCGTTTCAGGATCCACAGCAAACTGGATATTTGAACCTCCCGTATCAACGCCTATTGCCCTTATCACCTTGATAGCCGCATCCCTCATCCTCTGATACTCCCTGTCTGTTAATGTCTGCTGGGGTGCCACAGTAATGGAGTCTCCTGTATGTATTCCCATGGGATCAAGGTTTTCTATGGAGCAGACTATTATCACATTGTCTGCCCTGTCACGGACCACCTCAAGCTCATATTCCTTCCAACCAAGCACCGATTCCTCTACGAGGACCTGATGAACAGGACTGAGTTTGAGGCCTCTCTCAAGGAGTTCCTTGTATTCCTCTCTGTTAAAGGCAATACCTCCTCCAGTTCCTCCAAGGGTGAAGGCTGGTCTCAATATAGCGGGAAAACCTATCCATTCAATCACATCAAGGCCTTCCGTAATGCTCGTGACAGCAGCGCTCCTTGGAACCTCAAGACCTATGGAGATCATGGTCTTTTTAAAAAGTTCCCTATCCTCTGCCTTCTTTATAGCCTCAGGACTTGCTCCTATAAGCTCCACACCGAATCTATCAAGGACACCACTCCTGTAAAGCTCCATTGAGAGATTCAGGGCAGTCTGTCCACCCATGGTTGGAAGGAGTGCCTGGGGCCTTTCTATCTCTATGATCCTTTCAAGTATCTCAGGGATGAGTGGTTCAATGTAGGTCCTGTCAGCCATTTCAGGGTCTGTCATTATTGTGGCTGGATTGGAGTTCACAAGGACTATCTCATACCCCTCCTCTTTCAGGGCCTTACATGCCTGTGTTCCTGAGTAATCAAACTCACAGGCCTGGCCTATGATTATAGGGCCTGAGCCTATAATCATGATCTTTTTTATATCAGTCCGCTTCGGCATTTATCTTCTCCTTTAAGAAATCAATAAATCTCTCCATCTCCTTTACAAGTCCCTTGAGCCTCTGTATGTCCCTGTCTGCATAAATCACCCTTGTTCTTCCATCCTTCAATTCAATCTGGAGAAGATAAAGGGTAATGGGCTCTGTAAGGTCAGGCAGAACCGTGCCGTGCTGAAGGCTTATCCTTTTGATCAGCTCAGCACCTTCAGGATTCTCAACGGTAAAGAGCCTCTTTTTGACAGAAATAGATTTTACTTCAGAAGGCTCAAAGATTTCCACCCTCCTCAGTATAAAGGAGGGATACCTTATGCTCACCTTATCCCTTGAGAAGGTGATCTCAAGGGGTCTTTCTTTAAAAATACTCATCCTTAAAAAGAAGAAGAGCAATCCAAAGAGAAGACCGAAGAGGAGAAGATGATATGTCTCGGGGGAGAGACTCCTTGTATAAAAGACAAAGGCAGCTCCTGTAAGGAGGGATGAGACTATCAGGGAGGCAGTCTCTCTATTCATAAGGGCGGTGTGAAGGATACTCCCCCTCTCAGCCCTGTAATAAAAGGTGGAGAGTCTTACATGGTCAGGTGTGATGGTTAATTTATAGGTTCCATTAAGGGTCATCTAAAATAGACGATTCTGCTTCCACCCAGATGGAGGGGTATCTCAGTCCTTTCGGACCAGAGTCCTTTTACGAGATGATCTTCTTCAGCATAGGCTGAAAGGACCTCACCAAAAAAGGCATAACATTCTCCTGCCTCAACAGACCTTTTTAATCTTAATTCCAGATACCCAGCACAGCCCTGTATCATGGGGGGTTTTATCTTCCTTGCAGGGATTGTCTTGAGCTTCGCCATTTTAAATTTGTCGGTCTCCCTTCCAGAGGTCCTTCCACATATCCAGAGGGCATTGAGGTGTTCCTTTGTAGGAATGCTTATTCCAAACTCCTTTGTCTCTTTTATAAGTCTTGCTGTATATGCCTCCCTTGAGACGCAGACAATTATTAAAGGGGGTTCTTCACTTGCAGGTGTTGCCCATGCACAGGTCATCACATTCGGTCTTCCTTCCTTGCTGATGCTCGTGAGAAAGAAGGTGAGCTTTGGGTGCATCAGGTGATATATATTGGATTTTATCTCTTTTAACATCTAAGCCTCCTATGAGTACCTTTCTATCAATTCCCTGAATCTCCTGAATAGATGGGTGGAATCATTCGGTCCAGGGCCTGCCTCTGGATGGTGCTGAACAGAAAAAATGGGATACTCCACATGTTCCATCCCTTCTTCTGACCCATCAAAGAGACTCTGATGGGTTAACCTGACCTGCCCCTTCAGACTTTTTATGTCCACACAGTAATTATGGTTCTGGGCAGTTATCTCAACCCTTCCGGTCTTCAGATCCTTTACAGGATGATTTCCGCCATGATGACCGAATTTTAATTTATAGGTCCTCCCACCCATGGCAAGCCCCAGTATCTGATGGCCCAGGCATATCCCAAATATTGGTTTTTTACCTATAAGCCTTCTTGCATTCTCGATCCCGTAGGTCACCGTAACAGGATCACCTGGTCCATTGCTTAAGAGGATTCCATCAGGATTTGCCTCCAGGACCTCTTCTGCCGGGGTATTGGCACTCACTACTGTTACATCAAAACCGGCCTCATAGAGGTTTCTCAGGATATTGAACTTTACACCAAAGTCGTATACCACAACCTTTAATCTCCTTTCATGCATCCCTTCGAGATCCTTCCCAGGACAGGGCCACCTCCAGCATCCCTCTCTCCACTGGTATCTCTCCTTAGAGGTTACCTCCTTTACAAGGTCAAGGGATGATATACCCGGGGCCTTCCTGAGCCTTTTTAGCAGGCTTTCAGGGTCTGTCTCAGTAGAGGAGAGTATCCCCATCTGGCATCCCTTTGTTCTCAAGTGTCTTGTGAGTGCCCTTGTATCAATTCCACTTATACCAGGGATATTGTATTCTTTAAGGAATTCATCAAGGCCTTTAATTGCCCTCCAGTTACTGTATATCCTTGAGAATTCCTTTACAACAAATCCCTCAACCTTTGGGCCTCCAGAGGACTCCATATCTTCAGGGTTTATACCGTAATTTCCTATTTCTGGATAGGTCATTACGACGATCTGTCCTTTATAGGATGGATCTGTGAGGATCTCCTGATAACCTGAAATTGATGTATTGAATACTACCTCCCCGATCCTTTCGGTCTCTGCACCAAAGGCCTCACCTGTGAAGAATGTCCCATCAGAGAGCATGAGAATCGCCTTTTTCATGAAACCTCCTGATTTATAAGCCACAGGGATGATAAACCATCCTTTCGCTTTTAATTATAACACAACAAAACCCTTCAGAATCTCAAATTTGAAAAAAATCTGCATAACAGGTTATAGTTAAAGGTTAAACTATGATGGCGCAGGGAAGGGTTCAGGAATATATTATAGTAAAGGGAGCCTCTGAACATAACCTTAAAGGGATTGATGTAGTGATCCCGAGAAACAGGATTACCGTTATTACAGGGCCCTCAGGTTCTGGAAAGTCCTCCCTTGCAATGGATACCATCTATGCCGAGGCCCAGAGGCGTTATATGGAGAGCCTCTCAAGTTATGCGAGACAGTTTATCGAGCAGTTGAAGAAACCGGATGTCCAGTCCATAACAGGTCTTTCACCAGCCATTGCGATTGATCAGAAGACAGTCATAAGGAGTCCACGCTCCACTGTCGGGACAATAACAGAGATCTACGATTATATGAGGGTCATATACACAAGGATCGGTAGACCCTATTGCTATAACTGTGGTTCTCCTGTTGGTGGTCAGAGGATAGAGGGTATTGTGGAGGCTGTGAGAGGCCTACCTGAAGGGACAAGGATCCAGGTCCTCTCCCAGATTGCCCGCGAGAGAAAGGGCGAATATAAAAAGGAGCTCGATGCCATGAGGATGGAGGGTTTCCTCAGGGCACGGATTGACGGAAAGATGGTGGAACTTGTGGAAGGTCTTAAGCTGAAGAAGACTCAGAGACATACCATAGAGATTGTGATTGACCGATTGATTGTTAAACCGGGAATTGAGAAGAAGATTTCAGATGCTATAGAAATAGCCCTGAGATATTCTGATATAATTGTGGTTAATCTCGTGGATGAGGGAAGGGATATCCTCTTCAGTAAATCCCTTGCCTGTCCAAGATGTGGTATAAGTTATCCGGAGATAATCCCACAGCTCTTTTCCTTTAACAGTCCCTATGGAGCCTGTCCAAGATGTAGAGGCTTGGGGTTTGAGGATCTGAGGGAGATTTACGAAGAAATGACCGGAGGGATACTCGATGGGGAGTCAGATAAGGAATTTCCAGAGCCTGCCATAGATGAGTTTTCCGAGTGGTCTGAATTAAACGGGAGGTTGAGTTTTAATAGATGCAGTGAATGTAAGGGCACGAGATTGAGGAAAGAGGCCCTTGGTGTAAAGGTGGGTGGCCTGAATATAGGTGAGTTTTCTGCCCTTTCTGTCAGGGAGGCAGAGGGATTTCTGAGGGATTTAGATCTCTCTGAAAGGGAGAGATACATCATATCAAGGCCTCTGAAGGAGGTCCATGAGAGGCTTGAATTCCTTAAGAGGGTTGGCCTTGATTATATCACCCTTGACAGACCATCTTTTACCCTTTCAGGTGGTGAGGCCCAGAGGATAAGGCTTGCCACACAGATCGGTTCAAGACTGACAGGCGTGATTTATGTCCTTGATGAACCGAGCATAGGACTCCATCCCTCAGATTGTAAAAGACTCCTTGAGACCCTCAGGATTATGCGTGATGCAGGAAATACGGTGATAATAGTTGAACATGATGAGGAGACTATAAGGTCTGCTGACTATGTCATCGATATGGGACCAGGTGGAGGAATCTATGGAGGGAGGATTGTTGCATCAGGTATCCCTTCAGAGATAATGGCAGATCCTGAATCCCTTACCGGCAGGTATCTTAAAGGAGAGCTCTCCATACCAGTTCCATCTTTCAGAAGGAGGCCCTTTGACTTTATAGAGATCATTGGTGCCAGTGAATTCAATCTGAAGGATGTTAATGTAAAGGTCCCCTTAGGCGTCTTTACCTGTGTCACTGGGGTCTCCGGTTCAGGGAAGAGCACCCTTTTTATAGATATCCTTTACAGGGCCTGTATGAACCACCTTTATAAATCTGGTTTGAGGCCTGGCAGGTTTAAGAAGATTATCGGGCTGGAGA
The DNA here is from genome assembly GCA_947085365.1 of uncultured Nitrospirota bacterium. GTDB lineage: Bacteria > Nitrospirota > Thermodesulfovibrionia > Thermodesulfovibrionales > CALJEL01 > CALJEL01. Next base: position 10,741 of record CAMTWD010000014.1, read on the forward strand.
AGATCAGGAGGGTCCTCTGTGTTGACCAGAAACCCTTAGGACGGACACCGAGATCAAATCCAGCAACCTATACAGGTTTATTGACCCTTATAAGGAGGCTCTTTTCACAGCTTCCTGAGGCAAGGATGCGGGGATATACTCCATCACGCTTCAGTTTCAATCTTCCCGGTGGAAGGTGTGAGGCCTGTGGAGGAGATGGCCTTAAAAAGATAGAGATGCATTTTCTTCCTGATGTATATGTGCCCTGTGATGAATGTAAGGGGAAGAGATACAACAGGGAGACCTTGGAGATCTATTACAGGGGTAAGAATATTGCAGATATCCTTGATATGACGGTGTCAGAGGCACTGGACTTCTTCCAGAATGTACCTGATATAAGGCAGAGGCTCTCCATACTTGATGAGGTCGGTCTTGGTTATATCAGGCTCGGCCAGCCCGTTACATCCCTTTCTGGAGGAGAGGCCCAGAGGATAAGGCTCTCAAGGGAATTTGTGAAGAGAACAGGAGGCAATTCCCTTTATATCCTTGATGAGCCAACCACAGGACTTCACTTTGCTGATATAGAGAAGTTACTGAAGGTGATCAATAGACTCGTTGATAGTGGAAATACCGTGATCGTGATAGAACACAATCTTGATGTGATAAAATCAGCAGACTACATAATAGAGATGGGACCTGGAAGTGGAGATAGAGGTGGAGAGGTGGTTGCTGAGGGAACCCCTGAGGAGATAGCCTCCAATCCCCGTTCTATTACAGGAAGATTTTTAAAGGAGAAGCTCGGTCAAGGGGCAAGGAATGTTATTCCAGCTTAGATATAGAGGGCTTATTTACCTTTTCGTTATCCTTCTCTTTTCATGCCAGAGGGAAGGGCTCTATAGAAAGAGTGCTGTCCTGATGGATACAGTAGTGACGATCACCGTTGTCAGTGATAATCCTGAGAGGGCAGAAGGGGCGATTGATGAGGCCTTCAAGGAGATAAAGAGACTTGAGGGAATAGTGAATTTTTATTCTGAGGAGAGTGAGCTCTCCCTTATAAACAGGAATGCAGGGATAAGACCGATAAAGGTATCGGAGGATATGCTGGATATATTGAAAAAATCTATTGAGGTATCGGACCTCACAGGAGGTGCCTTTGATGTGACCACAGGACCCCTTACCAGATTATGGGATTTTCAGAAAGGGATTGTCCCTGATGAGAGGGAGATCAAGAATGCCCTTAAATATGTAAACTACAGGGAGATTGTGATAGATGAGAGAAGCCATACGGTCTTTCTGAAGAGGAAAGGTATGCTTATAGACCTTGGCGGGATTGCCAAGGGATATGCTGCTGACAGGGCAGCCGATATCCTGAGAAAAAGTGGAATAAGATCCTTTCTCATTGCCATAGCAGGAGATATAAGGGCAGAGGGTCTGAAACCTGATGGGAAGCCCTGGATGATAGGCATTAAGCATCCCAGGGCAGAGGGTATAATTGCCACGCTTCCCTTGACTGATGCCTCTATCTCCACATCAGGAGATTATGAGAGATTCTTCTTTATTAATTCTAAGAGATATCATCACATCTTGAATCCCTTTACAGGTTATCCTTCATCAAGCACTGGAGGGGTCACGGTTATTACAGATAGGGGTTATCTCAGTGATAGTCTTGCCACTGCAGCCTTTGTCCTCGGGCCAGAAAAGGCCCTTCCCATGATAGAGAGACTTGGTTATAAGGCAGTATTTATAACAGAAGAGAAGAAGGTATATGAGGCAGGGAAGATTGAAGGACTTAAATTCCAGAGGGAATAAGATCCTCACCCCCTTAGATATTTTCCTGATTGTATGCCTTCTCAGTATCTCGATCCTTGGTGCTCTATACATAAGGATGCCTGAAAGGGAGTCTGTTCTCATCAAGGTGGAGGGTGAGCTTAAGGGTGTTTATTCTCTCAAAGAAGAGAGGATTATCGAGGTAAAGGGGCCCCTCGGTACTACAGTTGTGGAGATAAGATCAGGGAAGGTGGGGGTTATAAGTTCACCCTGCCAGAATAAGCTCTGTCTCCATCAGGGCTTTATCTCAAGGGGAGGCATCATATGTCTTCCAAACAGGGTTGTTATAACCATTGGGACAAGGGATATCGATGCAATTACAGGATAAGAGGGCCATAGCAGTCCTAAGTGCTATTGCCATAGCAATCTACAGTATAGAGGGCCTTCTCCCCATGCCATTTCCATGGCTGAAGGCAGGCTTCTCGAATATAATTATCCTGATTGCCTTTCTCCTTTTTGGTTTCAGGATTGCCCTTATTATCAGTCTCGTGAGGATCCTTGTCTCATCCATGCTCATCGGGACATTTCCTGGCCCTGCCTTTGTCCTGAGCCTATCAGGAGGTCTATCAAGTATGGGAGGTCTATGGATGGCCTCATTTATTCCCTTTATCGGGATTACAGGTCTGAGCGTGATTTCTGCCCTCTTTCATATAACCGGTCAGCTCCTTATTGCCTACTGGTTATTTATAAAAAGCCTAGAAGGGCTCATTGCCATAGCACCTCTCTTGATCTTTATCTCAACCATTACAGGGACAATCAATGGGCTCCTGGCAGGATTTATTATTAAAAGGATAACATCAGGGTATCAATAGAAGGAATCTCTCTGTTATAATTACCTATGCAATACTTAAGGCTCTCAAGGATCCTCCGGTGGATAAATCTCCTTCTGGTCCTTTTTATAACCCTGTCTATTCTCTATTTTATCAGGATCTTCCTTACCCAGAAGACCATCTCGATTAAATGGGATCTTCCCGTTAAGGGGGATTCTTCTTCCGGGTCTCCCTCACTGGAGGATTATGCCGGGCTTTTGAAGGATAATCCCTTTGGTATAAAGGGTGAATTCAGGGAGATCACTTCCACCTCCGGCACAGAAGATAACTCTTCAGGGATCATCCTTGTTGGGACAATATCAGGAGGGGATTATAATTATGCCATAGTGGTTGATCCTTCAGGGAAGCAGGAGATATTCAAAAAGGGTCAGGATCTTTATGGCATCGGAAGGCTCCAGGCAGTATACAGAGACAGGATAGTATTGAAGACACCTTCAGGTAAAAGGACGATCGAGATGGCCGATCTGATAATAAAGGAGATAAGACCTCAGGTTAATACACCACCTCAGAGGCAGGTGAGAGCTCCTGCTGTAGAGACCTCCCGTGGGAGTTTTGTGATTGACTCAGAGGCATTAAGGAATGCCTTAGAGAATCCAAAGGAGATATTGACAGATGCGAGGTTTATCCCTAATATAGTGGAAGGAAGGCAGGAGGGTTTCATTATAAGGGAATTGAAAAAGGGTGGTATCTATGAGAGCCTTGGACTTGAAGAGGGAGATATACTTCTCAGGGTGAATGATATGGCCATAACAGGTCCAGAGACAGCACTCCAGACCTTTACAGCCCTCAAGGGGATGGACAGGATTCAGCTTGATATAATAAGGAGGGGTCAGAGGATAAGCATGACCTATCAGATTAGATAGATAGCTGGCGGACTTATTTCATGGAAGGTGGGAATAGATAATGAATAGAAAAGGTGTGGGAGTTCTTTTCTGTATTCTCTTATTTCTTACCTTCTTTCTTTTTGTGGAATCCATCAATGCCCAGGCGACCCAACAGGCAGATAGGGAAAGGTCCAGAATGGTTACTTTCAATTTTGTGGATGTGGATCTGCCTGTTATTACAAGATTTATAAGTGAGATCACAGGTAAGAATTTTATATTTGATGAAAGGGTAAAGGGAAGGCTCACTATAATAGCCCCTTCAAAGATAAGTATAGATCAGGCCTATGATCTCTTTCTATCGGTCCTGGAGCTGAAGGGTTTTACAGTTGTGCCATCAGGCGTAGATGCCTACAAGATCATTCCCATCTCAGAGGCGAAACAGAAAGGTCTTCCTGTTGTGAGTGAACCCGTAAAGGTGAATGAAGCTTATATAGTAAGACTGATCAATCTCCAGCACATCTCTGCTGATGAGGCCGTGAGATTTCTCCAGCCCATGGTATCAAGGGATGGTTATATATCATCCTTTGGTCCCGGTAATTTTATCCTCCTAGTGGATTCAGGCATAAATATAGAGAAACTCCTCCAGATGATCCAGCTTATTGATAGGCCCTCTAAGGAGCTTGAACCTGAAATAGTCTTTTTAAGACATGCCTCATCAGATCATGTGGCGAGGATTATAAATGAGGGTTTCTCTAAGCTCAAAGGTCGTTCAGCCCAGAGACCTGGGGTGCAGGACTTCTGGGTGAGTTCTGAACCAAGGCTGAATGCCTTGATTATATTCGGAGACCCTGATACAAAGGAGGCAATAAAGAGGCTCATTTCACTCCTTGATATCCAGCCTGAAGGCATCAGGGGGAGGATAAATGTCTATTTCCTCGAGAATGCCGATGCAGAGGAACTGGCAAAGGTCCTCGATGGAATAGTGAGGGGAACTGCCCAGAGACCCTCAGCTCCTCCAGGGGCTCCCCAACCAGCACCTGTCTTTGAATCACCCATGAATATCACTATCTCCCCTGATAAGGCGACAAACAGCCTCGTAATAGTGGCCTCCCCTGCGGATTATCAAAACCTTGTGGAGGTCATAAAACAGCTTGACAGAAAAAGAAGGCAGGTATTTGTGGAGGCCATGATAGTGGAGGCCTCTATAGATAAGCTTCAGGAGCTTGGCTCACGATGGCGTGCCATTGGAAGGAGTGAAGGAGAGCCTGTTGTGATAGGTGGTTTTGGGACGATTGACAGTTCCACACTTTATAATATAATCACAGGCCTGAGTGGTCTCACTGTAGGTGGTATGGGTAATTTCCTTGATATACCCTTTACAGTAATAAGACCTGATGGAACTGTCCAGACCTCTACCCTTACCGTGCCGGGTTTTGCAGCACTTTTCAGCCTCGATCTCTTTAAGGACAGTGTGAATGTCCTTTCAACACCAAGGATCCTTACATCGGACAACAAGGAGGCTGAGATAGTTGTGGGTGAGAATGTCCCTTTTATAACAAAAAGGGAGAGGGAGGGCACAGCCCAGAGGGGGCTTCTTACTGCCATAGAGAGAAAGGATGTGGGTATAACCTTGAAGATCACACCCCATATTACGGAGGGAGATTCAGTAAGGCTTGAGATATATCAGGAGATATCAGCAGTGAAGAAGGATGTGAATACCGAGCTCCTCCTACAGCTTGGTCCCACCACAACAAAGAGGTCAACAAAGACTACTGTGGTCGTCAAGGATAGGCAGACTGTGGTAATAAGTGGTCTGATGCAGGAAAAACAGGAAGAGGTGGAAAGAAAGGTCCCCCTCCTTGGAGATATCCCGATCCTCGGGTGGCTCTTTAAATACAAGAGGATTCAGAAGGCAAAGACAAACCTCCTTGTATTTATCACACCCCACATAGTAAAGGATTCTGATGACCTCGCCAGGATCTCCTCAGAAAAGGAGAGGGAGTTTGCTCTCTCCTCCCAGAGATACGCTGAGGGAGAGGCATTATTGAGATTCAGAAAGGATGTGACTCAAGAAAGAAGGGAGGAGATATTGAAGGGAAAGGGTCTCACTGTAATAGAGTATATATCAGCTGGTGATCTCTACAGGATCAAACTTCCAGCAGGGGTAAACCTGAAGGATGCCCTTGAGGAGCTCCTGAAGATCCCTGAGATAGAGTCTGTTGAGCCGAACTGGAAGATCTTTAAGACAATACCATGAATATAACGCCTGATCTATCCCTTTTAAGAGAGATACCCATAACATTTGCAAAGACGAATCTTGTCCTTCCCCTCAGGATATCTGACGGAGAGCTTATGGGACTTGTGGCTGATGAAAATGGCATCCTGGCGCTTCTGGATCTGGCAAAGAAGAGGGGATTAAGACCATCCTGGCAGACTGTCTCAAAAGAGGAGCTTTTAAGCCTCATTGGAAGGGCCTATGGAGGACTCGGCTCAGCAGAGGAGGTTATGGAGAGTATAAGCGGTGAGGACCTCTCCACGGTGGCCACAGAGTTTGAAAGACCAAAGGACCTCTTAGAGCTTACTGATGATGCACCCATAATAAGGCTCCTGAATGCCCTACTGAGGCAGGCTGTAAAGGAGAGGGCAAGTGATATCCACATAGAACCTTATGAAAAGGAACTGGAGGTGAGATTCAGGATTGATGGGATTCTCACAAAGGTCCTTACCCCACCAAAGATCATCCAGGATGCCATGGTGACGAGGATAAAGGTCATGGCAAATCTTGATATATCTGAAAAGAGACTCCCACAGGATGGAAGGATCAGGCTCCTCATCGGAGGAAGGGATATTGACATAAGGGTCTCTATCATTCCCACTGTCTATGGAGAGAGGGTGGTACTCAGGTTGCTTGACAGGCAACAGGGTGTAAAGGGACTTCATGAGGTAGGGCTTGAGGGAGAGGATATGAGACTCATGGAACAGCTCCTTTCAAGGACGAATGGTATTATCCTTGCCACTGGTCCGACAGGAAGTGGAAAGACCACCACACTTTATGCATGCCTTAACAGGATATATTCTGTTACAAAAAATATCATTACTATTGAAGACCCTGTAGAATACCAGCTTAAAGGGATAGCCCAGATACAGGTAAATCCAAAGATAGGTCTCACCTTTGCGAATGGCCTGAGGTCAATCCTCAGACAGGACCCTGATGTGATAATGGTCGGTGAGATAAGGGACATTGAGACAGCAGAGATAGCAATACAGGCATCCCTTACAGGTCATCTTGTCCTCAGTACCCTTCATACAAACGATGCACCTTCAGCCATTACGAGGCTCCTCGATATGGGGATCGAGCCATATCTGCTTGCCTCTTCCCTTTCAGGAGTTGTTGCCCAGAGACTCGTAAGAACCATCTGTCCTGAATGCAGGGTATCCTATATCCCAAATTCCTATGAGGTATCCCTTTTTGAGACACCTCCTGAGAGGCTCTTCAGGGGTAGAGGATGTCCTCTCTGCAAGGAGACAGGTTATTTTGGAAGGACAGGGATCTTCGAGATACTTGTTATTGATAGTGAGATAAGGGACCTCATATCACTAAAGAAGGACAGCCAGACCATAAAGGAGTATGCCATAAGAAAGGGGATGAAGACCTTAAGGGCAGATGGGCTGAAGAAGGTCTTAAAGGGTTATACTACCCTTGAAGAGGTCCTGAGGGTCACTGAGACGATGATCTAACTATTGTCTTGACCACCCTTGTCCAGAGCTTAGGGAATTCCTGCTGGGCCTTGCGAGCAGATTCAGCCTCCCGGAAGACCCCAAAGAGGGCAGATCCGCTTCCTGTCATAGCTGCATGGATCGCACCGGAGTTCTTTAATCTTTCCTTTATCTCTCTCAATTCAGGATACTTCATGAATACAGGCCCTTCCAGGTCATTAAGAAGGAATTCTCCCTCCTCATCCTTCTCCTCCCTAAGCCTGTCAAGTTCTGAATAGGCCCATGCTGTAGAGATACTCACCTCAGGTTTTACAAGAAGGATTGGCGCCTCTACAGGGAAGTCCCATCTCTTGATCCTTTCACCCCTGCCTATAACAAGGGCAGAAGGGGCATGGAGGAAGAAAGGGACATCAGAGCCTATCTCGATGGCAATATCTGTAAGCTGATCCTTTGAGAGGCCTGTTCCCCAGAACTCATTTAATCCCATGAGAACCGTAGCAGCATCTGAACTTCCACCTCCAAGCCCGGCACCTGGTGGGATCTCCTTTTTGATCCTTATATGGGCACCCCTTTTTGAACCTGTGATCTCCTTTAGTCTCATGGCAGCCTTAAGGGCAATATTCTCTTTAAAAGGAATATCACATTCAAGGGTGAGCTCATCGGATTCCTCGATAGTAATCTCATCATAGAGGGTAATGGTCTGCATGAGACTTACAATCTGATGATATCCATCGGGACCTTTTGGCCCCACCTTTAAAAACCAGTTTATCTTTGCAGGGGCAAGGAGTCTCATTGCCTGAGCTTCTCTTCTATAGTAGCCTTAAGTCCTGGTTCTTTCTCTATAAATTCCAAGGCCTTCTTCCATGCTTCCACTGCCAGTTCCTCCATTCCAAGGGCCTTGTAGATGTCTCCCAAGTGATCCCAGAGGATGGGATCATCCTTCATTATCTCGATTGCCCTCTTCATCTCTCTCAGGGCATCATCGTATCTCTTCATCTTGTAATATACCCAGGCAAGGCTGTCTATAATGTGGGCACTATCAGGCTTCAGCTCCAGAGCCCTTTTGATTAATCTCAATGCCTCCTCCAGATTTATTCCCCTTTCTGCAAAGGTATAACCAAGATAATTCATGGCCTCATAATGCTCCGGGTCAAGCTCTATGGTCTTTCTCAATGCCCTTTCCATCTCCTCATATCTTTTTGCCTTTTCGTAGGCAACGGCCAGATAGAAATGCATATCAGGATGATCAGGGAATTTATTTACACCCTGAGAGAGGATATCTATTGCCTTCTGGAGTTCATTCATCTGGATGTAGAGATTGCCTGTAAAAAGATAGGGATCAGGTCTGTCAGGTATGATCTTGAGGAGCCTTTCGTAGTTCTGTAGGGCCTCTTTATATCTCTTCTGCCTTGCAAGAAGATGACCCAGGCCCAGGAGGGCATTTACATTATCAGGTTCATATTCAAGGATCTTCTGGAGCTCCTTCATCGCCTCTTCATCCTTCCCCATTTCACCAAGACTGAGGGCAAGGTAGTATCTTGGCTCTACTGCCTCAGGCCTCTTCTGGAGTATCACTCTGAATTCCTCTATTGCCTTATCGTAAAGTTCCTGTTGCATATACAGGAGTCCCAGTCTCATATGGAGATCGAGATCCTGAGGAAGCAACTTCAGGAGTTCCTTCACCTCTGTGATGGCCCTTTCATAGGACCTCTGCTTGATATAAAGCTGGCTTAACCTGTTTCTTGCCTGGATATTATGGGGATTGATCTCTAAGGTCTTTTTGTAATATCTCTCGGCATCCTTCAGATTATCCTTCATCTCCTGAATGATACCAAGATAGAAATAGGCTCCCTCAAAGTCCTCCTTTCTATCAACAGCCTCTCTGAAGTATCTTTCTGCCTTATCAGGTTCGTTTTTCTCGAGATATATCACCCCTGAATAAAAATAGGCAAGTGCCTCATCAGGATATTGATTTATAAGGGCACCAAATACCTTCAGGGCATCCTCAAATCTCTCCATAGAGGCATAGATACTTCCCAGAAATATATAGGCCTCCCTGTTTGAGGGGTCCTTCTCGATAGCCCTTTTAAGAACTCCTATGGCATCTTCTGTCCTCTGCCTTGCATTATAAAGCTGACCAAGCAGTAGAAGTCCTGATAGATTATCAGGTTCAATCTGTAGGGCCTCTTCGGCCTTCAGTATTGCCTCATCAATCCTTCCAAGCCTTATAAGGATATTGCTTATCTGGACCTTCAAAGAGGCAGAGCCTGGATCCATTGATTCTGCCTTTCTGTAGTGCTTCAGTGCCTCCTGCCATCTACCATCCAGTTCTGCCTGATACCCCAGGATGTAGTAGTAATAGGGATTCTCTGTCCCTGAGGAGATTACGGTCTGAAGAATTGGAGGCCCTTCAGCAACAGTGGTTTTGGGTTCCTCCTTTCTGAGATATGCACAGCCTCCCACAAACAGGATGATAAGGAGGACCTTTATTGATGGCGAGGTAAGAATCGGTTTTAGTCTTTTCATGTGTTTATTATGACATAATAGGTTTATGAATAGCAAAGGTTACTGTGATGTTGTCTTTCCCTTGAGACTGGGAGTCCTTACCTATTCAATCCCTGAGGGGCTGGAGGGGCTTATAAAACCAGGGATGTTAGTGGAGGCCCCTCTTAAGAAGAGGTCTTTCAGGGGTATTCTCCTCAGGCTTGCTCATGAGCCTGATAAGACTGGAGAGATCCAGCCATTAAAGAGGCCTCTCTTTGACTTCCCCCTGTTATCAGAGGAGCTACTGAGACTCCTTCAATGGATGGCAGGGTATTACCTTTCTGAGGAGGGATCGGTCTTAAGGTGTATGTTGCCATCCTTTATCTTTAAGAAGAAGAGGATAAATCTGGTAAGGCCAGAAAGAGGTGATCCTGAAAGGATTGTGCTTGAGGAATTTGGCCTAAGCACTGATCCCTATAAGACCATCCTCTTGAAAGGGGATCTCCTTAAAAAGGGATTACTAAAGGGGGTCCTTGATAGGGTAAAGAGTGCCATTATCCTTGTTCCATCTATAAATATAGTCTTAAGGCTTAAGGAGTATCTGATGCCTTATTATGGAGAGAGGGTTTTGCTTTATCACAGCCAGATGAAGTCCTCTGACCTCGAGAGGAGTTATCAGAAGGCCCTTGAGGGTAGATATATTATTGTGGGAACGAGGAATGTAGTATTCCTGCCCTTCAGACCATCAATTATAATCGTGTTTGATGAAGGTTCCTATTCCTACAGGCAGGAGGAGACCCCTTCTTTTAATGCAAGGGATGTGGCAGTGATGAGGGCCTATCTTGAGGGATTTCCTCTCTTCCTGGTCTCAGAACACCCTTCCATAGAATCCTTTTACAATGCACGGATAAATAAATATAGATTAATAGACCTGAAGGACCCTAAGAGGATTACTGTGAGGATCAATAGGATCAGGAGGCCCTCTCAGGAGACCTTGAATATATTACCAGAGGGACTCTTAAAGAAGATAGAGGGGTATGTAAAGAGGAATGAAAGGGTCTTTATAGAGATGCCAAGGA
>CAMTWD010000015.1:0-4668 GCA_947085365.1 uncultured Nitrospirota bacterium
AGAGAAAGGGGTCCTTCAGGATATTGTGGGTTATATCCCATAAGGTATCTCCCTTCCTGACGATGTAAATCCTGTAGCCCTCCTCTCCTACCACCTCACCTCTACTGTCTTGATTCATCTTAGGAGACTCTGCAAAGAGAAAAGAAGATAGGGCACCTGAAATAATCAGGGAGAAGATAGTAAGGAAGATCAGTCTTTTCATAGCCCTCTCCTTATAATTGATTTCCTCAAATTAATCTTATCAATGATTGTCAAAATAGTCAAGTTTCTTTTAAAATTCAAGATGAAGTCTACTGCCTTTATCTTATCAGTTCTCAGTATATTTCTCCTTTCCTGCCCTGCCTCAGGAGGTATGACAGGAGATCGCATAGCAACGATGGCTGAAGGCTTTGTGGGGAAGCCCTATGACCCTGACCCAATAGGCATTTATGTGAGGAAAAGGGTGATTGTATATGATGACGAGGTGGATTGCATGTATCTCACCTTCAGGGCTGTAGAACTCGCACTTGCAAGGACCCCTGAAGAGGCCATCGAGATTGCCCTTGAAAAGAGGTTCCTGAGAAGGGGTATCCTCTCTCCGGATGGCACTGTATTAAATTATGACGAGAGATACCAGTATGGGGAGGATATGATTGATAGCGGAAAATTTGGTAAGGAGGTAACGGAGGAACTCGGCAGAACCATCTCCATAGAGGGCTCAAGGGGACGGGAGAGTGTCGTGATTATCCCAAAAGGATTCATAAAGGAGATAAGAGGATTTCAGAGTGGCGATATTGTCTTCTTCATCAAAAGACCTGAGGCAAGACTCAAGGGAGAGATTGTAGGCCATATCGGAATCATCAAGATAGAAGGAGAGAAGATCTTTCTCATCCATGCCAGTGGAAAGAAGAACGGAAGGGGGACGGTAAAAAAGGTCCCCTTCCATGATTATGTTAAGGATATGGACTTTGCAGGGATAAAGGTAACAAGGTTCATAGACCCTTAACCTTCTTTATAATCTCAGGATACTGGCCCTTGAAATCTGGATTAATCTTGGAGAGATAAAGTTTTATTGCCTTTATCTCTAAGTCAAGCTCTTTAAGTTCGGCAAGTCCATCTTCAAGGACCTTGATCCTTTCTGTAAGGGTCTCTATCTCCTTCTCAAGAAGTTTTATCCTCTCTTTTAAGACGATCTCCTCTTTCAATTTACTTTCTCCTCTGGGCTCTCATCTTCTTTCTGCGTTTCCTGTATTTATGTTTGGACATCTTCTTCTTTCTCCACTTAATGACGCTTCCCAAAAGAGTTCACCTCCTTTACCTGTTGTATAAATGCCTCAATCTGAAGATTAGTTGTGACTGACTCAGTCCCATCATAGGGAATACTTATAAAGGGTATCCCATACTGCCCTGCAACAGACTTCATAATAGCTGTAACGATTGTTCCAGGCATACAGCCAAAGGGCATCGCATTTATTATACCAGAAGCACCAGATTTTATGAGGTCTATAGCCTTTCCAATGGAAAGTATTGCCTCACCTTCAAAGGTCTCTGGCAGATAGGGACTGGCCTTTCTCAGGATCTCCTTGGTGTCTGGCTCATGAAGGGTCTTTAGTGTATCTTTAAAGTATTTATGAAATCTATGCTCTATGCGTCTCTGAATAAATCTCTTTAACTTGAATTGCAAAAAGGATGCTATGTCCCTTCTCATCCATGCCTTCTTTGCTCCCATATAATTCACATAATAGAGCCATTCCTCCACAGGGGCGAGCCATACCCTTACACCAAGGGACTCAAGTCTTCTGACGAGGTCCTCATTGGAGAACCTGTGAGACCTCACGAAGATCTCACCCACAATGCCCACAAGGGGCCTGTCATCATCATACCTTTCTATATTCTCAAAATCCTCTTTCAACTCCTTAAGGGTCTTTTCGATCGCTTCATCACCTCTTAGAAGGGCCTTATAGAGGCGATCTAAGTAATGGGTATAAAGTTCTTCAGTCTCACCTTTATTTTTTTCGAAGGGCCTTGTCTCGTGAAGTAACTTAAGAAGTATCTCGTAGGCCACTATACCCATCCAGGCCCTCTCAGTGAAATCCCTTCCAACGATACCGAGTTCACGATAAAAGACCACATCCTGTGTGGGAGAATAGACAGGGACATCCTCGAGTCCTATCTTCTTAAGAAGGATCCTGTGGGAGACATTGTACTGACCGAATCGGCATGGTCCTGTCCCTGACGGCATAAAGAAGGCACTTCTGTCGGGTATAAAATCAGGTGAGAAGACCTTTCTGAGCATATCTCCAGTAGTGACATGGTAGGGAAAACACTCCCTGCCCGATACAAACCGCTTTGCAAGGTTCAGGGATTCCCTGTCCGACTCTGGAAGCACCTCTGCATCAATCCCGCAGCACTCAAAGGCTGCCTTCAGGGCAAAGGCATGGTCAGACATCCTTGGAATGAATATAGTCCGTCTTGTATCCCTTCTTACACTTGGGGCATAAACATAAAAGCCCTTCTTATAATCTACCGCCCTCTTCTTTATAGCCTTAATGCTGTCTATGAAGGCCTCACACCTGGTGATCGCACCAGCATCTCCGCTATGTTCATCAATCTCTATATGGAGGAAGGGCTTGCCAGAAAGCTCCTCTGAAAGATATTGGAGGATAAAGGAATCAGGACCGCAGGAGAAGTTTCCAATAAATATGGTATATAGATTGGGTATCTCCCTTATTAACCTCCCTGCCCTGAGTATCCTCTGCCCTGAACGCCAGTACATATTGGGCCAGTCACCTTTTAAGGAAACACTATTAAGAGGAAGCATGTCCATAGTAATGGTCTTTATGCCAAGCCCTGCAAGTTTCCTCGGGATATCGAGGTTCATACCACTGTCAAAGGCATTATAAGCCCTTCCAGTAATAACAATAACCAGTTCATCCCTCCTCCTGGCCTCTTCAATAACCTCCCTTCCCTTCTCAATAAGCCTTCTCTGAAAATCCTTCTGCCTTGAAAAGGCAATATCAAGACTATCCCTTATCTTTTTCATCTTTATACCATAAGGTTTTAAGACCCTGTATAATTCCTCTTCCAGATAATCCCTTCTACTCAAATCAATAACTGGACTGAGGAGGGGGGGAATCCTCTCCTTTAAAGTCACCTTCAGGAGATAAGGTATGGTCTGTATAGGGGGACAGGCAAGACCTCTATCGTATTCATCATCAAGATTAAGATTCTTGAATGATGGGATAAAAAGGGCATCTACATCCTTGGAGAGATAGAGGGCATGACCATAGGCAACCTTTACGGGAAAACAGGTATCAGTATTTACTGTCTCTACCCCGAGATCCACAATAGACCTGTTTGTCGGTGGTGAGACTATTATATTCAAACCCAGTTCTTTAAAAAAGGTGGACCAGAAGGGTAAATAGTCATGAAGGTAGAATATAAAGGGTATGCCAATTGTTATGCCGCTACTCTTTTGATTACCCTCTAAGAATTCAAGGAGGAGTCTCCTTCTGAAGGCAGAAAAATCAAGACCGGAAAGGTCAGCTCTCTTCCTTACCTCATATCTTTCACACCTTCCACCATAAAAGAGGTATCCATCCTCTGAATCAATCTTCACCCTGTTTATCTCACATACATTGGGACAGCCATTACACTGAAAGGAATCTATAGTGTAAGACCTCTTAGTAATATCAAAACCCTTAAACCTTGTCTTAAATCCCTCAGTCCTTTCTGCATACTCCTTTGCGATCAAGGCCATCCCTATAGCACCTGTCACATCATGATGGGGAGGAACGATTATCTTCTTCCCGAGATAGCCCTCAAAGGCAGAGACCACTGCCTTGTTAAAGGCAACACCCCCTTGAAAGAATATCCTCTCACCGATGGGCTTACCAGCCACTACCCTGTTAATGTAATTCTCAACGATACTGTAGGCAAGGCCTGCAACAATGTCCTCCTTTGTTGCACCCCTTGAGAGACTTGCCATCAAGGAATTCTCCATAAACACAGTACACCTCTCACCAAGACAACAGGGGCTCTCTGAGGAGAAGGCAAGTTCTGCAAATTCTCCTTTAATGGATATATTCAGCTTTTCAGCCTGTTCCTCAAGGAATGAGCCTGTACCTGCAGCACAGGCCTTATTCATCTCAAAATCCACAACCACACCATCCCTGATGGATATATATTTTGAATCCTGTCCTCCTATCTCAAATATGGTATCCACCTCTGGATCAATAAATGTGGCAGCCTTGGCCTGGGCTGTTATCTCATTCTTTACGATATCTGCTCCAACATAATCAGCGATCATGTATCTTCCAGAGCCTGTTGTACCCACTGCCCTTATATTCACCCTGTGGCCAAGTTCGGCATAAAGTTCTTCAAGACCCTGACGAACTGCCTCAATGGGCCTTCCTGCCGTCATGAGATATCTCTTTGCAATGAGCCTCCCCGAACTGTCTATAATTGCAAGGTTTGTACTTATGGAACCTATGTCTATGCCGAGATAGGCATCAACAGGATTGGATTCATCTGACAACGAAAGGAGAGAGCTATTAGGATCATCTCGTAGATCAGAACTCTCCTCCTTAATAAAATACTTTAAAGGTCTGTGGACAGAGGTATTTAATGACCTCCTTGCTGATAAGTCCTGAAGGATCTTAAGACTCTCCTTCTGAAAGGTATATAGCT
>CAMTWD010000016.1:0-4545 GCA_947085365.1 uncultured Nitrospirota bacterium
ATAGGTTTTTGTCCTGTTGGCCAGGCTGTATTAACAACAGGTGGAAGACTGAAGGCACCATGGGTAATCCATGCAGTGGGCCCAAGGATGGGCGAAGGTGATGAGGAC
This sequence comes from uncultured Nitrospirota bacterium, assembly GCA_947085365.1. Classification (GTDB taxonomy): domain Bacteria; phylum Nitrospirota; class Thermodesulfovibrionia; order Thermodesulfovibrionales; family CALJEL01; genus CALJEL01. Next base: position 109 of record CAMTWD010000016.1, read on the forward strand.
AATAAACTGAGGAGTACCATAAATAGTGTCCTGAGGCTTGCTTCTGAGAAGGGATTCAGGAGTATATCTGTACCTGCTATAAGTGCAGGTATATTTGGTTTTCCAAAGGACAGATGTGCCCAGATACTCGTGGAGGAGACAGTAAATTTCCTTAAAGGCCATCCCGAGACTTCCCTTGAGGTGGTGGAATTTTGTATCCTTGATGATGAGGCATATAAGTATTTTAAAAAGGAGATAGAGGGATAGGTCTTGAGCTTAGAGTTGTTGCCCTCTTAGGAGGAGTTTCCCATCCAGTTTTTCTCCTGCGTTGAGACAAATATGGTTTCTCTGTGATATAATCAAGATGATGAATGGTAAGATTATCCGAGCCCTTACTTTTGTAATCCTCTCTGGCATGGGTATATTCCATGCCCAGGCAAAGGAGGAATTAACCCATCCTGTTTCAGAAGATAGGCCATTGGTTATGCTTGTTAAGGTTGACGGAGTAATCAATCCTGCGAGGGCAGAATTTATCATAAAATCCATAAAGAAGGCAAATGAAGAGAAGGCCTCGGTGATTATCCTTGAGCTCGATACACCCGGCGGGCTTGATACCTCCATGAGGACGATTATAAAGGAGATGGTGGGAAGTGCTGTCCCGGTAGTTGTCTATGTCTCACCCAGTGGGGCCAGGGCAGCCTCAGCAGGGGCCTTTATCACAATAGCCTCCCATATTGCTGTAATGGCACCTGGCACCAATATAGGGGCAGCCCATCCAGTGGCAATGGGTGGGAGGATGGATAAGGAGATGGCAAAGAAGGTGACAAACGATGCTGCTGCCTATATGAGGAGCCTTGCTGAAAGCAGGGGCAGGAATGCCCGATGGGCTGAAGATGCTGTAAGAAAGAGTGTATCAGCAACAGAAAAGGAGGCACTGGAATTAAAGGTAATTGACCTGATTGCAAAGGATAGGGAAGAACTTCTGAAGAAGATAAATGGTAGAAAGGTGAAGACAGTCTTTGGTGATGTTATTATAAAGACCGAAGGTGCCAGGATTATCAGGGAGGAGATGGGATTAAGACAGAGGATCCTTGACCTTATCAGCGATCCAAATGTGGCCTATATCCTCATGCTCCTGGGAATATATGGCCTCTTCTTCGAACTCACTAATCCTGGGAGCATATTCCCGGGTGTGCTCGGAGCAATATGTCTGATACTTGCCTTTTATGCCTTCCAGACCCTTCCGGTAAATTATGCTGGACTCTTGCTTATAATACTTGCTATAATATTGTTTATCCTTGAGGTGAAGATTGTCTCCCACGGGATTCTTACTCTCGGAGGTATAATCTCCATGATAATCGGTTCACTCATGCTCTTTGAGAGCCCTGCGCCATTTTTCAGGCTTTCTATCTATGTGATACTGCCTGCTGTTGTGGTAACAGCACTCTTCTTTGTAATCACCTTTACACTTGCCTTTAAGGCATGGAAGAGGAGGCCCACTACAGGAGCTGAGGGTATAGTGGGTCTTGAGGGTATTGCACGAACGGATATAAAGGAAGATGGGATGGTCCTTGTGAGGGGAGAGATATGGTCTGCCTTCAGCGACGAACAGATAAATAAGGGCGATAGGGTGAGGGTTGAGGCAATCTCCGGACTGAGGCTCAAGGTAAAGAAGATAGACTGAAGACCTTGTCTTCAGTATAAAGGACGGTTTAAGACCTAAACCGTCCAAATGTGGAAGGGAGGTTTCTCTATGATACCGCTTAGTTTTTACACCCTTTTAGTGATTTTATTCCTTGTCCTTTACTTTCTCTCCAGTGCCATAAAGATACTGAAGGAATATGAGCGTGGTGTGGTATTCAGGCTGGGAAGGCTCATACCTGTTAAGGGTCCTGGTCTTGTGATTATCTGGCCAATTATTGATCGCCTTGTTAGGGTGAGCCTCAGGACTGTAACAATGGATGTCCCGCCTCAGGATGTGATAACAAAGGATAATGTGACAGTGAAGGTGAATGCTGTGGTCTATTTCAGGGTTGTTGACCCTGCAAAGGCCATAACAGAGGTGGAGGATTACTACTATGCCACGAGCCAGATTGCCCAGACTACCCTAAGAAGTATCCTGGGTCAGAGCCAGCTTGACGACCTTCTTACAAAGAGGGATGAGCTGAATGCCGAGCTTCAGAGGGTAATAGATCTTCAGACAGAACCCTGGGGCGTGAAGGTTACAGCAGTGGAGGTGAAGAATGTAGATCTTCCTCAGGAAATGCTCAGGGCAATTGCCCGTCAGGCAGAGGCAGAGAGGGAGAGGAGGGCAAAGATTATCCATGCAGAGGGTGAATTCCAGGCAGCACAGAAACTTGCTGACGCAGCAAAGATCATAGCCTCTGAGCCAACAGCACTCCAGTTGAGATTCCTCCAGACCCTCCTTGAGATCTCTTCTGAGAAGAATTCAACAATCATATTCCCTGTGCCCGTTGATCTTATAAAGCCCTTTATAGAGAAACTGAAGACTCAGTGAAGGGACATTGCAGGAAAATCCAAACTCATCAACAAAGAATCGTATCTGGCTGGGGCTTCTCATACTCCTCTTGATTGTGGGAGGCCTCAGCCTTCTGGCCTATAAGACAGGCCTGATAGATTACTTCCTTGATAAAGAGAGGCTCATCACTTTTCTGAAAAGATTCGGGGACTTTTCCTTTATTGGCTTTATCCTCCTTCAGGCACTTCAGGTTGTTGTCTCTCCCATACCAGGAGAGGTGACAGGACTATTGGGTGGTTATCTCTATGGCCCTCTGCTTGGGGTAGTATTCTCCACTATAGGATTGACCATCGGTTCTTATATTGCCTTTGCCCTTTCAAGGGCCTTTGGAAGACCTTTTGTGGAGAGATTTGTTAATAGAAATACCATAAACAGATTTGACTATCTCCTCCATCACAGGGCAGCCTTTCTTGTATTTCTCCTCTTCTTGATTCCTGGATTCCCCAAGGACTACCTTTGTTACATCCTTGGCCTTGGCAGGCTCAGCACCATGGAGTTTCTTATAATCGGAGGTGTGGGGAGACTCTTTGGGACAATCCTTCTTACCCTTGGTGGAGATTATATAAGAGATCACGAGTATGGAAGGTTTTCGATACTTGCTGGAGTTGCCATAGTGGTTGTCCTTCTTGCCCTTGCCTACAGGGATAAGGTGGAGAGGCTCTTCAGGAGGTGGCATATCTATCAGTATTATAAGAAGAAGAGAGAAAGGAAGATAAGAAGACCTACCACTTGATAAGGGCAGACCCCCAGGTCAGTCCTCCTCCAAAGGCCTCAAGCATAATATAATCCCCCTCTTTTATCCTTCCCTCTTCCAGTGCCTCATCAAGGGCAACAGGAATGGATGCCGCAGAGGTATTCCCATATCTTGTGAGATTCACAACCACCCTTTCCATTGGTAGTCCGAGCCTCTCTGCCGTTGCCTTTATTATCCTTAGATTTGCCTGATGGGGTATAAGGAGTGAAAGCTGGGAGGGTTTGAGATTATTCTTTTTTAGGGTTTCAATCACAAGGTTCTCCAGCGTCCTCACAGCAACCTTGAATGTCTCATTTCCTTTCATCTTTATATAATGGAGTCTCTTTTCTACTGTCTCTTTTGAGGGAGGCATTGCTGATCCACCTGCAGGGATATGCAGGAGATCCCATAGTCTTCCATCAGAGAAGATATCCACTGAGAGGATCCCTCTTCCATGATCAGGGACAAGAACCACTGCACCAGCCCCATCTCCAAGGAGGACACAGGTGGTTCTGTCCTGCCAGTCAGTAAATTTTGAAAGGACCTCAGCACCAACCACGAGTACCTTTTTGTATTTACCAGATTTTATAAATGAATCAGCCACAGAAAGGGCATAGATAAAACCTGAGCAGGCAGCATTTATATCAAAGGCTGCAGCATTTACTGCACCCAGTTTTTTCTGGAGTATACAGGCAGTGGAGGGAAGGGGCATATCACCACTTACAGTAGCAACGATAATCAGGTCAATCTTTTCTACCTTCAGTTGTGCCTTTTTAAGTGCCCTTTTTGCAGCCTCAAGGGCAAGGTCTGAGGTGGTCTGATCAGGTCTTGCAATCCTTCGTTCCTTTATACCTGTTCTTTCAGTAATCCACTCGTCAGAGGTCTCGACCATCCTTTCAAGGTCATAATTTGTCAGGACCCTTTCTGGCATATAGGAGCCTGTGGAGATTATCCTGGCGAGCATATTTTTAGATTAAGACTCCCTCTGTCCAGAGGATATGAGTGATGAGACAGGGGGCTCCAGCTCTTTATCAAAGAGGCCCTTCATCCTTGAAAGCTCCTCAGAGATTATCCTGTGAAGACCGGCTCTTGCCAGGTTTGCAGCAACTACAATTGCATTCTTTATAGCCTTTGAGGAAGACCTTCCATGGCTTATAATACATGTCCCATTTATTCCGAGAAGTGG
>CAMTWD010000017.1:0-8123 GCA_947085365.1 uncultured Nitrospirota bacterium
CGAAGATAAAAATATTTTAAAGGCGTATAAAAATGCCTGGAGCTGTGATAAGTTATCCGCCTTTGGCGGGATAGTTTCCCTGAACAGGAAGGTGGATTTAGCTTTAGCTAAATTGATGGCGAAGAGCGGGTTTTTAGAATGCATTATTGCGCCGGCTTTTACTTTAGAAGCGCTTTCGGTATTAAAAGATAAAAAGAACGTTCGGCTTTTAGAATTATGGCTTGGCCAATCTGATGGCCAGCCATTGCCCTCTGGCTTAAAAGAGGCGGATGCCAAATACAGGCAGTTTAAGAAATAGGGAATCAGTTATATGTCTACCCTTTTCTGTTCTTCTAAATCTCGTAAAGGCAATAACAGAGAGTATAATAAAGAAGAGTATTAAGGCACCACCTTTTCCGGCAAGAAAGTCACTTATATTTATTACTATCTTGGTTAGAAGGGGGAGTGTTCCTCCCATCTGGGCAAACATCTTTGCAAATGTGGGAACGACAAAGATCATTATGATTGCCACGACTATTACAGCAACACTCGTGACCACAGCAGGATAGACCATGGCACCCTTGACCTTCTTCTTGAGTTTCATAGACTTTTCAATATAGGTGGCAAGCCTGTTAAGTATCGTGTCAAGGATACCACCTGCCTCACCAGCAGCTACCATATTGGCGTAGAGCTCGCTGAAGACCCTTGGATGCTTCTTTAAGGCATCAGCAAAGGTTGCACCTGCCTCAACATCAGCCTTTACCTGCTTGAGAATACTACCAAAGTATTTATTTTCTACCTGTGTTGAAAGGATATCCAGGGCCTGCACAAGGGGTAGACCCGCATCTATCATTGTTGAAAACTGTCTTGTGAATACAACGATATCCTTATCCTTTACCCTTCCACCAAACCTGAGGACTCTCTTCTTTGCTACCTTTTCTGTAATGAGTGTGGGAGTAATCCTCCTCCGCCTTAAGATGGCTATCACCTCTTCCTTAGAAGAGGCAACCATCTCACCCTGCTCAATAAGTCCCTGGGCATTTCTGCCTGACCATTGAAAGACTGTGGGCATCTTACCTCCTTATGGTCGTGGCTCCAGCCCTTTGGAGCATATTTATCAACTCCTGAGGCTCAGGACTCCTTGTGAGAGCGTCCTCATAGGAGATCAATCCCTTTTGATACAATTCAAAAAGGGACTGATTCATGGTCTGCATACCAAATTTTGCCTGACCTGTCTGCATCATGGAATAGATCTGGTGAATCTTGTCCTCCCTTATAAGATTCCTTATAGCAGGGTTTGGTATTAATATCTCAATGGCAAGAACCCTTCCTGATCCCGTCTTTTTTGGAATAAGTTGCTGGCATATAATCCCCTCAAGGACAAAGGATAATTGAACCCTCACCTGCTCCTGCTGATGGGGTGGAAAGACATCTATGATCCTGTTTATGGTCTGGACAGCAGTATTTGTATGAAGGGTGGCAAGGGTTAGATGTCCTGTCTCAGCAACAGTAAGGGCAGCCTCAATCGTCTCAAGGTCTCTCATCTCACCTATAAGGACCACATCAGGATCTTGCCTCAGGACATACTTGAGGGCATCCTTAAAGGATCTTGTATCAGCATTCACCTCTCTCTGATTTATGAGTGCCTTTTTATGGGAATGGAGATATTCTATGGGGTCTTCAATGGTAATTATGTGATCAGCCCTTTCTTCATTTATCCTGTCTATCATGGCAGCAAGGGTTGTGGATTTACCACTTCCTGTGGCACCTGTCACAAGTATTAATCCCCTCGGCTTCTTAATGAGCTCATTAATTATGTCAGGTAAGCCCAGTTCTTTAAAACTCTTTATCTGCCATGGGATCTGCCTGAATGCTCCAGCAACAGCACCCCTCTGCATGAAGATATTTGCCCTGAACCTGCTCAATCCCTTAACACCAAAGGACAGGTCAAGCTCAAGGTTTTCTTCAAACTTATGCTTCTGGGCATCTGTGAGGATGCTGTAACATAGCTCCTTTGTATCAGCAGGTGTAAGAGGTGGTAAATTAAGGGGAATCAATTTACCATCCACCCTTACCCTTGGAGGAGAGCCTGTGGTTATATGGAGGTCTGATGCACCCATCTTTACCATTGTCTCAAGAAGTTCGTAAAGAGTTGCCATATCAAATTCTCCCCCTTTTTACTGTTACCTCGCCACCAATAATTTGGTGAAGTAAGAGTTAATCTCCAAAGGTTACCCTCAAGACCTCTTCAATTGTGGTTATCCCTTCCTTTATCTTTGTAAGACCGCTCATCCTCAGGGTCTTCATGCCGAGTTTAATAGCTGCCTTCTTCAATTCTGCTGCTGAGGCCCCTTCAAGTATCAGGTCTCTAATTTCTTCTTTAATCGGCATCACTTCATAAAGGGCTATCCTCCCCTTGTACCCTTTGTTATTACATTCAGGACATCCCTTACCTTTATATACCTTTATAGTCTTTGCCTCCTCCTCAGAAAATCCCAGTTTAATCAGGGTCTGTACCGGAACATGGACCTCTGTCTTACACTTCTGGCAGATCTTCCTGCAGAGCCTCTGGGCAAGTATAAGTATTACAGAGGAGGAGACGAGGAATGGCTCTATCCCCATATTCAGGAGCCTCGTTATTGTGCTCGGTGCATCATTTGTATGAAGTGTGCTCAGGACAAGATGTCCTGTGAGGGCTGCCTTTACAGCAATCTCTGCTGTCTCAAAATCCCTTATCTCTCCCACCATGATTATATCAGGATCCTGTCTCAAAAAAGACCTCAGGGCTTGAGCAAAGGTAAGCCCTATCTCTTCCTTTATTTGAACCTGATTTATTCCCATGAAATTGTACTCTACAGGGTCTTCTGCTGTCATAATATTCACCTCAGGTTTATTCAGATGATTGAGGGCTGAATAAAGGGTGGTGGTCTTTCCACTTCCAGTGGGTCCTGTAACAAGGATCATGCCATAGGGTTTTGAGATGGCATCCATAAATTCATCAAGCTGTTGTTGTTCAAAGCCCAGTTTTGTGAGATCAATCTGGAGATTGGACTTATCCAGTATCCTGAGAACAACCTTCTCTCCAAAAAGGCAGGGGAGTGTGGAAACCCTGAAGTCTATCTCCCTCTCCCTGCCGAGCTTCAATTTTATCCTTCCGTCCTGAGGGAGTCTTCTCTCAGCTATGTCAAGTTTTGCCATAATCTTTATTCTTGATGTGAGAGCCCCCCTTATCTTTGTAGGGAGTGTCTGGACAGTATACATGACACCATCAACCCTGTATCTCACCCTGAGGCTGTTTTCATAGGGCTCAATGTGGATATCACTTGCCCTCTGATTTATAGCATTGACGAGAATCGAATTTGCCAGTTTTACTATAGGGGCATCAACCTCTTTTATCAATTCTCCTTCATCAAGCTTTTCTTCTGTCTCTATAAGCTGAATAGCCGTCTCTGCAATCCTGTCCAGATCACCCAGCTCTGCTGTGAGTTCCTCTATATTTACTTCTGGTGTGGTCTCAGACCTCTTTGATGTCCTACTGCTCACAGGCTCTTTTGCACCGGGAGCCAGGGCTATGGGAGTTCCATAATATTTTGAAATCGCCTCTATTATGGCTGATTCACTTGCTACAACAACCTCCACATTATATCCTGTAAGGAATTTCACATCATCTATGGCAAAGACATTTGTTGGATCAGCCATTGCAATGGTGAGGGTGGGGCCCACTCTTGTTACAGGGATGATGAGATGTTTCTGGGCAATATCCTTTGGAATGAGTTTAATAATATTCGGGTCAATATTATATTCCGAAAGATTGATAGCAGGGACCCCATACTGTTTGCTCAAAAATGAGACGATCTTCTCTTCCGTAACAAAACCGAGCTTGACGAGTTTACTACCAATCCTACCACCTTCCCGTCTTTGAAGCTCAAGGGCCTGCTTCAACTGTTCAGGCGTAATAAGGTTTGCCGATACAAGCAATTCTCCGAGCCTTGGTGCCATACAAAGATTAACATATTACAAAAGGACATTCCCTGTCAACTACATTTTGTAAAACCACAGCTTCTACAGACAGCACATCCCCCTTCATACTCCACAGCCCCTCCACATTCAGGACAGCTTCCAAAAGGTATACCCTCACTCAGTGGCGAGGTAAGAGTAGAATACCCAGGGGAAGAGAGAGGCTCACCCCCAACTGTTACTTCGCCACCTCCTGTTACTTCGCCACCAATCTTAGTTCGCCTCCAATTATCCTGAATGATCCTATATTTTTCAATAGCCTTTGCAATAGCATCAGAACAGCTGAGTATCCTTCCGCCATTATGCCAGGCTGGTTGATGACAGGATATCCCTTTAAGCTGTTTTATAATCTCCTCGGGCTCTATATTAGAGCGAAGTGCCAGGCTCACCAGTCTTCCTATTGCCTCGGACTGACTTGCCGCACAACCTCCAGCCTTTCCCATATGGGTAAATACCTCAAAGAGTGAACCCTTCTCATCTTCATTTATGGTTACATAAAGATTCCCACATCCTGTTTCCATCCTAATGGTTGCACCCTTTACAATCTCAGGTCTTTTTCTGGGTATGACCTTATCCTTAATTGATGGCTCTCCTCTGTCCGAACCTGACTTCTGGACCGTGGTAATAACCTGACCCTTCCTTGAACCATCTCTATAGACTGTGACACCCTTACAGCCAAGCTCATAGGCAAGGAGGTAGACCCTTTTTACATCCTCTACTGTTGCTGAGTTTGGAAAGTTTACTGTCTTGGAGACAGCATTATCCACATATTTCTGAAAAGCTGCCTGCATCCTTACATGGTCTTCAGGAGATATATCATGGGCAGTGAGATAGATCCTCCTTATATCTGAAGGGATATTTTTAAATTTCTGAATGCTTCCCTCCTTGGAGATGGACTCAATTAACTCCTTTGACCAGAACCCCCTCTCCTTAGCCTCCTTTTCAAAATAGGGATTCACCTCCACAAGCCTTGTGCCATCAAGGACATTCCTTACAAAGGCTATAGCAAAGAGAGGCTCAATCCCTGGGGAGCATCCAGCGATTATAGAAAGGCTTCCTGTGGGTGCAATTGTTGTGAGTGTGGCATTTCTTAATTTAATGACACCATCATAGATACTGCCATAATAATTTGGAAAGACCCCTCTTTCCTCTGCAAGGATTCCGCTCATCCTTCTGGCCTCTTCCTGGATGAACCTCATGACCTTCTCGGCAAGCTCAAGGGCCTCTCTGGAATTATAAGGTATCCTTAACTGGATGAGCATATCAGCCCATCCCATAACTCCAAGCCCTATCTTCCTGTTGGCCTTTGTCATTCTCTCTATCTCGGGGAGAGGATACTTATTTACATCTATAACATTGTCAAGAAAATGCACTGCACTGTGGACGGTCTTTTTCAATCTTTCCCAATCAATTAGTGGCGAGGTATTGGTATTCTTAATCATCCTTGCAAGATTTATGGAGCCAAGATTACATGACTCATAGGGCAGAAGGGGCTGTTCTCCACAGGGATTTGTGGATTCTATTTCACCTATGTGGGGTGTGGGATTTGCTTTATTAATCCTGTCAATAAAGACCACTCCAGGCTCCCCATTTAACCAGGCATGCCGGACAATTGTCTCGAAGACCTCCCTTGCCTTAAGCCTTCTTGTTACCTTTTTTGTCCTGGGATTTATTAATTCATACTCTGAATCCTCCAGAACTGCCTTCATGAACTCATCATGGATTGCCACTGATATATTAAAATTGGCAAATCTTCCCTCTTTATCCTTACATGTTATAAATTCCAGTATATCCGGGTGATCAACCCTCAATATTCCCATATTAGCACCACGACGGGTACCTCCCTGTTTTACCGCCTCTGTAGCTGCATCGAAGACAGTCATAAAACTTACAGGTCCTGAGGAGATACCCTTTGTGGAGCCTACCACATCACCCTTTGGTCTTAAACGAGAGAAACTGAAGCCAGTACCTCCACCAGTCTTGTGGATGATGGCTGCTGCCTTTACAGCATCGAATATACTTTCCATGGAATCCTCAACAGGTATAACAAAGCAGGCACTGAGCTGTCCAAGGTCCTTACCTGCATTCATCAGGGTTGGAGAGTTTGGAAGGAAGTAAAGTTCTGTCATCATGGTGTAGAATTCCTCTGCGAGGCTCTCAACCTGAGAAGATTGGGCTCCATACAATAGGTCTGCTGAGGCTACATGTCTGGCTACCCTCTCAAAGAGCTCTTCAGGGGTCTCCACAACCCTACCCTCCTCATCCCTTGTGAGATACCGTTTTTCAAGGACCTTAAGGGCATTTGCTGAAAGATTCAAAGATGAAGACCTAGGGATAGGCATAATCTCCTCCTTAAAACTATTACTTCACCACCAAAACAATGGGGATAATTTTTCCAAATAAAGATATCATGCCATGGAGAAGATGTCAAATAATTTTTTTTAATAGGCTTCAAGATATTGAGTTACAATAATAAAATGGCCCTATATATAGTGGTCAGGGAGCATAAGCTGTGAGACCCCCAACTGTTACGTCGCCACTAAGAACTGTTGCCTCGCCACCAAGTTACTTCAGGTTAAATCAGCCTTGAGAGGATGTCGTAAAAGCTTCTTAAAAATGGAGAATCTTCAGGTATGGTAGCAATGGGGATTCCCTTCAGGTCATACTCCTCAATAACTGGATCCTGAGGAAGGATCCCTGCGATATTCAATCCATACTGCTCTGCAAGGGCTGTGAGGGATTCAGACTGGTCAGAGGCCCTGTTTATGATGAGATATCTTCTCTTTACAGAGAGCTTTAGCTCGTCCACAAGTTCATCAATCCTCTTTGCTGTAAGTATCCCCTTTTTTGTGGCATCACTTACTATGAAAAGGATATCTACATTATGAGTGGTTCTCCTTGAGAGATGTTCCATCCCAGCCTCATTGTCTATTACCACATAGGGATAGCGTTCTGAAAGCCTGTCAGTGTATTTTCTAATAATATTGTTTGCAGCACAGTAACAACCAGGTCCCTCAGGTCTTCCCATCACGAGAAGGTCAAATCCCCTTGCCTCTACAAGGCACTGTTGGATCTGATAGTCAAAAAGCTGTTCCATGCTCATGCCACCAGGCCTCTCATCTCCTGAACGAATGCTCTGGAGGGATTCCTCTCTCAATCTTCCAACAGTGGTGTGAACCTCCACGCCCAGTGCCTCATTCAGGCAGGAGTTACTATCAGCATCTACAGCAAGGACAGGCCCTCTCCTCTTTTCTATAAGAAACCTTATAGTAAGGGCTGAGAGGGTTGTCTTACCAGTACCACCTTTTCCAGAAAAGGCTATAACAAATGACATTTTTTATAATACCATAAAAGTTGATGGTGAAGTAATTGGTGGAAGTTTTTGGCTACAGAGATTGTTACTGTACTGCACCCCATTTGTCAAGATATTTTTTATGCCCAGAAGTTGTAGAGGTATTGCTGCCTCGTTCATTCTCTCTACTGTTACTTCGCCACTTCTACACCTTTGGTGTGTCCAGTCCTCATAGGGGGTCAGTATACTTTTCTCTTTTAGTTAACCTTGTCAGTTATTTTGTATGACCCTTTATGGGATTATAATCTTCAATTTTTAAAATTTTCAATATATCCTTTATCTTGAGGATGAAATCATCCCTCTAAGGAAAAAGTCCGTGTACTGTATAGCCAGTAAAAAATCCATTGGTTCAACTCCTTCATCTCACTTCAGCTCAATAAATTCGCTGAGCCATTTTGTTCTGGAGGGATGTTTCAGTTTCCTTATTGCCTTTGCCTCAATCTGCCTCACCCTCTCCCTGGTGACAGAAAACTCCTCACCCACCTCCTCAAGGGTCATGGGTGCATCTTCTCCCAAACCAAATCTCTTTCTTATGACTGCCTCTTCCTTATCATTCAGTGTCCGGAGCACTTTATCTATCTGCGCCCTGAGATCCTGCCTTACCGCATAGTCAAAGGGAGATGGGGTGGAATTATCTTCTATAAAGTCAATGAGCTGGGAGTCATCCTCCTCACCAATCGGTGTTTCAAGGGAGATAGGCTCTTTTGTAACCTTGAGGATATTCTTCAGCTTATGCACAGGGAGTTTTAGTTCTTCCGCAAGTTCTTCAACAGAG
>CAMTWD010000018.1:0-4534 GCA_947085365.1 uncultured Nitrospirota bacterium
ATACCCCATTTCGGGGACAGGGAATTTTGATCTAACACGGCCTTTCTCTCTTCAGAATCTCACCTTGGGTGCCTCTTTTTCTGCTTGAGGAACCTCGTAGTAAGGTGCCTCACCAACACCTGCCAGTGCGGAGAAGAATCTCCCAAAGACGGTTCTTCTATAAGTATTCAACCTCTGGACCGCCTCATTATATCTCTTTCTCTCAACAGCTATCCTGTTTTCTGTGCCCTCGAGGCTATCCTGAAGTTTGAGGAAGTTTTCGTTTGCCTTCAACTCTGGATAGGCCTCTCTTAAAAGCAGGAGCCTTGAAAGCACACCCTCCAGTTCATTGGATGCCATGATCTTTTCAGCAGGTGTCTTTGCCTGAAAGTACCTCGTCCTTGCCTCTGCTATATTTTCAAATATCTCCTTTTCATGTTTTGCATAACCCTTTACAGTCTCCACAAGATTTGGTATCAGGTCGTATCTCCTCTTTAACTGATTCTCCACCTGTGCCCACTGTGCCTTTACTTCCTCGTCCATGCTGACCACCTTGTTATACTGGCCAATGCCCCACCCAACAATGATGATTCCGATTAATGCGATTGCTGAAATGATAGCTATTGCTATTTTTGCACCGATACCCATAGAGACCTCCTGCTTAAGTTGTATTTTTTAATCTTACCATCTTCCTGAGGCACCACCTCCACCAAATCCCCCACCTCCTCCACTAAACCCACCAAAACCTCCGCCTCCAAAACCTCCTGACCATCTACCCCTGCCTGAAGGGCTCAATAAAAATAAGATGAGGAGGTGAGGATGTCTGATGAAGAGATAGATAAAGAATGCTGAGACAAGGATAATGAATATTGCATCGAGCAATCCAGTCTTCCTGTTGCCACTTCGCTGGAGAGTATGGATTGGTCCTGAAGCGGGCATCCCTGTAATCTCGACGCCTTCGTGCCTTGCTATCTCAGAGACAATGGCAATTGTGGCATTGAGGATACCTGTGCTGTAGTCACCTTTCCTGAAATAGGGGACGAGATATTGCCTGCCTATGGATCCCACGAGACTATCAGGCAGGATTCCCTCCAGTCCATAACCCACCTCAAACCTGTATCTTCTATCCTTCAATGCAACTGTCAGGAGGAGACCGTTGTCTTTTCCTTTCTGACCGAGTCTCCATTTTTCTGCCATCCTCAGGGAAAATTCTTCGATCTCCTCTCCGTCAAGGCTTTCAATGGTGAGGACTACGACCTGTGCTGTGGTCTTCTCTTCCAGTTCCCTGAGGTAGGCATTCAATCTTGTCTCTACATCATCACTGATAATGTCTGCAAGGTCAATAACATAACCCGGTGGTATTTCAGGTGGCTCCGGGGTTGCAGAAAAGGAGATGGCAGGGATGAAAAGGTGGAGGATTAAGATGAGAGGAATGAAATGCCTATGCCTGCAGTTCATCAAGCCTTTCAGCTATCTTCTCTATTGCGGTATGATATTGTTTGAAGAGTCTGGTAAGGTCTTCCTTAGAGGCCTTCAGTAGTCCATTTTTTAAAAGAAGCAGGTCGTCAAATACCTTTGAATCAGTAAAGGCATCCTGTATGGTCTTTATAACATCCTGCCTCCTTACTGGTGGTTCCTTTCCCATAAGATAGATGATTGCCCTGAAAAGAGGGATAGAGCCTGTGAAGGACCTTATAAGGAGTTCCTTAATCAGTCTTGTCTCTCCAGCAGAGGATATATATCCCTGTCTGATGCCAATAAGCCTTGCCTTTATCTCCCTTTCGCACTGGAGCCTCAGATATTCCCTTTTGATCTCTAAATCCTTCAGGATGTCATCACCGTAGATTGTCTTATGGATCAGTCTGAAGTCGTGAAATTCTATGGGAAAGACATCAAGGGAATTACGGATATACTCCTCAGTCAATACGAGGGGGGCTGATATCCTCTTTTTACCGTATCTCTTACCAAGAGGTGCAAGGAATTCATGAAAATCGAGGTCCATTCTGTGAAGGACTATCAGGGAGTTTATGTCTGAACTCTTCTCGTTAAAATCAGGTGTGACGCTACTGCCCACTAAATGGATAGAATGGATATCTTCCCTCCGTGCATAGAGTATCTCCTCTACGAAGTTCTTTATCCTCTTTGAGACGAGCGGATTGAGGTCCTCAAGATTGACCCTGTCCATGAGAGATTATAACATATCTCCTGAGGGGATCAGAGGTCGTTGATTTATTTTTACCCTAAGATGGCGTCCTAACCGGAAAAAGAGACTGAGTTGACATAATTAACAAAAGTGTTAATAATATATCCTTATGAAATATCCCCGATTAAGGGAGTTGAGAGGGGTTGATTTCTTTACCACACAGGATGTGGCATCCCTTCTTGATATAGAACCTGCCTCTGCAAGGGTTCTCTGCACGAGATATACTGAAAGGGGTCTGTTTATCCGGTTGAAAAACAACCTCTATGTATTAAAAGAACGGTGGGAACAGAATTCATTGCAGGATTTTTTCAGGCTTTCCAATATCCTTCAGGTGCCTTCTTACATATCCCTTATGACTGCTCTTTCCTTTTATGAAGTTACGACACAGGTTCAGAGAGATATTTTTGAATCCGTCTGCGTGAAGAGGTCAGAAAGATTTGAGATTGAAGGCATCACCTTTAATTTCTATAAATTAAAAAGAGAACTCTATTTTGACTTTCTGAAGAAGGACAATTTCTTCATTGCCACGAAGGAGAAGGCCTTTCTCGATGCCTGTTATCTCTACTCCTTCGGGAAATACGCCTTTGACATAGATGCTATTGACCTGAAGAAACTCGACATGGCAAGGCTTAAAAAACTTTTAAAGGGCTTTCCAGAAAGGACAAAAAAGATGGTGAGAACCCTATGCAGGATTTGATAAAACAGGAAAGATTTGAGATAGAGGTTTTAGACAGGCTAAGGAGTGGGAGATTCCTTGATGCCCTCATCTTTACAGGCGGCACAATGCTCAGGCTCTGCTGGGGGCTGAACAGGTTCTCCGTTGACCTCGACTTCTGGCTTGCAAAGGAGATTGATGATAAGGATTATTTCCAGAGATTAAAAGGGTTTCTTTCTCGATATTACACCTTAAAAGATGCAGAGAATAAGTTTCACACCATGATTTTTGAGATAAGGTCAAAGGAGTATCCCAGGAGTCTGAAGGTAGAGATTAGAAAGAAGGTCGGAAGATTTAAAACAGAGATGGCTATAGCCTATAGCAGGTATGCAGAGACACAGGTCCTTGTAAGATGCCTTTCATTAAAGGAGGTTATGCGTTCCAAGATTGAGGCCTTTTTAGACAGAAGGGAGATAAGGGATCTCTTTGACATTGAGTTTCTTGTGAAAAGGGGCGTGGAGATTGAAGCAGCCCCAGATGAGATTAAAAGGCTTATGGATGGGATTTCATCCTTGAAAAAATCCGACTATTCAGTCAAACTCGGCTCTATTCTTGAACCTGACCAGAGGAGATATTACACTAAAGAGAATTTTAAGGTCTTAATATCGAAGTTAAAGGAAGAGATTGAAGAGGATTGAGATAAATATGAGATAAATAAAGGAGGTCAATCCTTTCTTATGGATGAGGAGAAGAAGATCCTTGGTCTTGGAAGGAATGTCTTTGTTTCAGGGCTTGTGAGCTTCTTTATGGATGTGAGTTCTGAGATGATCTATCCCCTCGTGCCACTCTTTTTATCCAGTGTCTTAGGAGCAAGTAAATCGATAATAGGTCTCATAGAGGGGATTGCAGAATCCACGGCAAGTCTCCTCAAGGTCTTCTCAGGATGGTTATCTGACAGGATAGGGAATCGTAAGTGGCTCATGGCAGCAGGTTATGGCATCTCAACGCTGAGCAGACCCTTTGTCGCCCTCTCCTCCACATGGCATCATGTCCTCGTGGCAAGGTTTATAGACAGGTTTGGCAAGGGCGTAAGGACTGCTCCAAGGGATGCGATAATTGCAGAATCCACAGAGAGGTCACATCTTGGAAGGGCCTTCAGCTTCCATCGCTCCATGGATACCATGGGTGCCGTGATAGGGCCTACGCTGGCCTTTTTCCTCCTCAGTCTCCTTTCAAATGACTATCGCAAGGTCTTCTGGCTCTCGATGATCCCAGGTGTTATTGCAGTGCTCCTGATAGTATTCTTTATCACTGAGAAGAAGGGTCCTCCAAAAACCAGCTCAGAGAGGCCCAGACTTACCCTTGCCCATTTTGACTGGAGGTTCAAGTTTTTCGTCTTTATTGCCACACTTTTTGCCATAGGAAAATCCAGTGATGTGTTCTTGATATTGAGGGCAGAGCAGGTAGGGATTCCCGTAACTATGATCCCCATTCTCTATCTCCTCTTCAATCTCATTTATTCCTTATCAGCCATCCCTGCTGGTATTGCAGCAGATAGGTTTGGAAAAGAGAGGATTATCCTTCTCGGGTTTATCCTCTTTGCAATACTCTACTGGGGTTTTGCCGTTGCAGAAAGCACAACCACGATCTGGATACTCTTTGCCTTCTATGGAGTCTTTATGGGTCTGACTGATGGG
>CAMTWD010000019.1:0-7497 GCA_947085365.1 uncultured Nitrospirota bacterium
ATCTGTAGGCTTAAGGCTGAAGGCTGAAGAAAAAGAAACCAGCATTCCTCTTTTTTGTCTTTAACTTCAGCTACCGCCTTTAGCCTTAAGCCTGTTTTTTAGGACTCCTCTCCCCTTTGGAGAGAGAATCCCTATTTTCTTATTCCCTCTCCCCTTTGGGGAGAGGGGGGCTATTGGGGAATTTCTATCTCTATTTCAGGGAGGAACTGTAGGTCGTTGGTTAGGACATTGTATCCACCCTCTTGGATTTTAGGAAAGAATACATCCAGTATATTCACCATACTCTCAGCATCATACCAGGAAAAATATCAATCTTTTTTGAAGTTTACCATTTTACCTTTTGGGAAGTGATGAATTCTTCCTAAGATCTCCTTTGCTTGTTTTTCATCTTCTGAGACAATTGGTAGGGAGGTAACAGTGCCTGGTGGCGAGGTAACAGTTAGGTTTTGTAAATCTTTTACTCCATGGCTTATTTTTACCCTGAGACGGCGTCCTAACCGGAAAGATCTGAGAACTTGACATCAAGGTCTTCTGGTGTCAAAATATAGGTGGATGCAGGAGCATCAAGATTCTCTTAAGAGGAGGGATGAAAGATGAAAGGTGTAATTGTAAAGTGTCTTGCTGAGATGGTCACAGAGAAATTTGGAAAGGAAAAATGGGAGGAGGCACTTGAAAGGGCTGGCCTAAACAGAACAACGGTCTTTCTCGCCACTGAGAATGTTGATGATGCTGCTGTGCTCAGGGTGATAAACTCCCTCTGCGAGATCCTCGGAATCAGCCTCCAGCAGGCTGCTGATGCCTTTGGAGAGTACTGGGTCTGCACATTTGCACCAAAGATCTACCCTGTTTACTACAGGGGTGTGAATTCCGCAAGGGAATTCCTTCAGAGAATGGATGAGGTTCATCAGCTCACCACACAGAATCTCCCTGATGCAAGACCTCCAAGATTTGGGTATCAATGGAAAGATAACAGGACACTCATTATGACCTATAACTCAAAAAGAGGGCTTATAGATATAATGGTTGGGCTGATAAAGGGAGTGGGAAAATACTATAAAGAGAATCTCCAAGTTACAAAGCTCGGTCCTGACAGGGTGGAGATAATCTTTCCTTAAAACCTTTCAAAATTAAGGAGGCAAAATGAAAAGGGTATTTATCAACATGGAAAGGTGCACTGGATGTAAGTCCTGCGAGATTGCCTGTGCAGTTCAGCATTCAAGATCAAAGAACCTCTTCAGTGCCCTTTTTGAGGACCCACCACCCCAGAAGAGGACTTATGTAGAGCAGGTCCTTCAGTTCTCCTATCCCTCAAGATGTATGCACTGCATTGATGCAGCCTGTGCCATAGCATGCCCCAGAGGTGCAATCTTCTGGGACGGGGAACTGGAAAGGGTCAGTCTGAATAAAGACAGATGCATAGGATGTTTCATGTGTGCCATGGTCTGTCCCTTTGGAGCAATCTCTGTCAGGAAACCCCAGAGGATAGCATTAAAGTGTGACCTCTGCGGCTCAAGACTGAGAGAAGGAAAAGAGCCTGCCTGTGTGGAGGCCTGTCCCACAAAGGCACTCACCTTTGGAGAGATTGAGGATCTATCAAGGACGAGAAGGCTTGAGATTGCAGAGGTGATTGCCTATTCAAGAAAGGAAACCCAAGGGGAAAAGAATCCCTTAGAAATATTAAGAAGACTGGGAGGTATCTGATGATGGAGAAGACCTTTGATAGGGCTACACAGAGTCTTATAAACAGGGCAAGGTCCTCGGGGATAGATACATCTATTGAGAGGCTTGAAAGACAACTTCCTCAGTGTGGGTTCGGTCAGCTCGGCACATGCTGCAGGATGTGTTACATGGGCCCATGCAGGATTGATCCCTTTGGTGAAGGAGCAACCCATGGAGTCTGCGGTGCCACTGCTGATACCATTGTTACGAGAAACCTCCTGAGGGAGGCAGTGGGAGGTACTGCATCCCATGTGGGTCACGCAAGACATGTCGTCCTTACATTTAAAAAGGCCCTTGAGGGAAAGGCTCCTTATAAAATAACGGATAAAGAAAAATTAATGGAGGTTGCCAGGGGGCTCGGGATAAAGACTGACGGAAGGCCAGAAAAGGATATTGCCCTTGATATCCTTGAAAAGGCCCTTGAAGATATAACGAGTCAGGACAGTTCTCCCATGAACTGGCTCAGGTTCAGGGCCCCAAAAAAGGAGTATGAGATGTGGGAAAGACTCGGTCTCCTCGTCTCGAGTGCCCACAATGAGATAGAAGAGGCTATGCATAGAACCTCAATGGGAAATGATGCAGACCCTGTAAACCTCCTTCTCTCAACCCTCAGGATGGGCATTACTGATGGCTATGCAGGATTGCACATGGCAACAGATCTCCATGACATCATGTTTGGCACGCCACAGGTAAGGGTGATTGAGGCAAATATGGGTGTCATTGAGAGGGAAGGTGTAAACATTGCAATGCACGGCCACAATCCTGTGCTTTCTGAAAAGATACTTGAATGGGCCTCAAAACTCAAAAAGGAGGCTGTAGATGCAGGTGCAAAGGGCATAAATGTTGTGGGAGTATGCTGCACAGGAAATGAACTCACCATGAGACATAATGTGCCCATGGCAGCTCATAATCTTCAGGCAGAACTCCTTATTCATACAGGTGCAGTGGATGCAATGGTGGTGGATATGCAGTGCATATGGCCATCCATAGCAAGGGCTGCTGAATGTTATGGGACAAGGCTCGTTACGACTGAGTCCTTTGTAAAGATACCAGGTGCAACACACATCCAGTTTGAACCTGAAACTGCAGATGATGAGGCAAAGAGGATTATCTCTCTTGCCATAGAGGCATTCAAAAATAGAAAGGGTAAAGAGGTATATATACCTTCTGAGAAGAGTAAGGCCTTTGTGGGATTCTCTGTAGAGGCGATAGTGGATGTCCTGAAGAAGGTGAATTCATCAGATCCTCTGAAGCCTGTTATTGACAATATAGTAAATGGAAATATCTATGGTGCTGTTGGATTTGCAGGATGTCCGAATCCAAAGATAAGGGACACCTTTATGACAGAGAGGATGGTTGAGACCCTGCTTAAAAACAATGTCCTCGTTGTGACCACAGGATGCACCGCCCATATATGTGCCCAGGCAGGATTTATGACCTCAGAGGCAGCAGATCGATACGCTGGAGAAGGCCTCAAGAGAGTGTTAAAGGCACTGGGCGATGCTGCTGGTCTGAAGGCAAGCCTTCCACCAGTATGGCACATGGGATCCTGTGTAGATAACTCAAGGATTGCCAATCTCTTAAATGCCCTTGCAGAAAAACTTAATGTGAAGATAAGCCAGCTTCCTGTAGCAGGTTCTGCACCGGAGCTCATAACAGAAAAGGCGGTTGCCATAGGGGCATGGCTTCTTGCCCTCGGACTCCTTGTTCACATTGCACCTCCGCCGAGGGTTCTCGGAAGCCCTGTGGCGGTAAAGGTTCTAACTGAAGACCTCGAGACCATTACAGGTGGAAAGGCCTATGTGGAGTCTGATCCAGTGCGAGCTGCAGAGGGCATACTTGAGCATATATCAAAAAAGAGAAAGGCACTCGGCATATGAGGATAGTTATTGCAGGCAATGGCCCTTCAGCCATAAGTGCCATAGAGGCAATAAGGGAGGCTGACAGGGCCTCTGAAATTATTGTAATCTCAAAGGAGAATCTTCCTGCCTACACTCCCTGCTTTCTCTATCACTACATAAGCGGTGAGATCACAAAGGATAAACTCCTGATAAGAGAGGAGGACTTCTACAGCAAAAATGATGTAAACCTTATCTCAGGAGTCCATGTAAAGAAGGTACTTCCAGAAAAGAGAACCGTGCTCCTTTCTGATGAAAGGGGTATCGAATTCGACAGGCTTCTAATAGCAACAGGTTCAGAGCCTTTAAAACCTGCTATTCCGGGAATTGAAGGAGGGGATATCCTCTTTTTTAAGACGCTTCAGGATGCTGAAAGGATCATCTCGATAATGGGAAGGATAAAGAAGGGGGTTGTTATTGGAGGTGGTTTCATAGGGCTTGAGATAGCCGAGGCACTCAGGAAGAAGGGACTTTTGGTAACAGTAGTCGAAAGGGAGAAGAGGATACTTCCAAGGATGCTTGATGAGGAGATGGCAGGCATAGTAAAGGATCATCTATCCAGAAATGGTATAGATATACTGATTGATAAAAGGGTCATTGCTATTGAGAGAAAGGATGGAAGGATTACGGGGATAAAGACCGAGACTGAGGAGATCCCCTGTGACCTTGTGATAGTCGCCACAGGGGTAAGGCCGAATATCAGTGCTGTCGAGGGCTCTGGTATAAAGACGGATAGAGGGATTGTTGTAAATGAGAAGATGGAGACAAATATACCGGGTATATATGCTGCTGGTGATGTGGCAGAGTTAGAGATTAAGGGGATAAGAAAGGTTAATCCTATCTTGAGCAATGCAATACTGCAGGGCAGGATCGCTGGATCAAATATCGCAGGTATCTCAAAAAGGATGGATAGCCATCTGCCTGATATGAACCTCATAAACCTCTTTGGTCTGTATATCTTCTCAGCAGGCACATCAGAAGGAGAAAGGGTCATAAAGAGAGAAGACCCCTCAGGCATAAAAAAGCTGATACTCAATGAAGACAATCAACTGAGAGGCATCCAGATAATCGGTCCGGCAAGTCTCAAAGGAGGAGTCTATCTAAGTATCCTCGGAAAGAAGGTGAAAGATCCCCTCCTTCTTTTGAACAGACCATATTACGGGATGACAATGGAAGGGATCTATCGATAAAAACCTTCTTCCTTCAGGCATCGAGGACCCGCCTCACCCTTATAACATCCCTTATCTTGCTATATCCTTTCCATACTTTATCTTAATCAGCAGGTGGCAATTTCTGCAATCATTGGTTATACTTTTATTGATGGATGACATCCACTTCATGAGGATTGCCATAGAAGAAGCCCTGAAGGCCCTTGAAGAGGATGAAGTCCCTGTGGGAGCTGTTATAGTGCAGGATGGGACTGTGATATCCAGGGCACACAATCAGAGGGAGGGCATACCAGATGCCACTGCCCACGCAGAGATAATAGCAATAAGGGAGGCCTGCAAAAGGATCAATAACTGGAGGCTTGAAGGCTGCACCATATATGTGACAAAGGAACCATGCATCATGTGTGTCGGTGCTATGGTAAATGCACGGATAAAGAGACTCGTCTATGGATGTGATGACCCAAAGGCAGGTGCAGTCCTCACACTCTACAAAATACCCTTTGACCAGAGACTCAATCACCAGTTTGAGGTAATAAGTGGTGTAATGGAGGAGGAATGCAGGAGACTCCTCACAGACTTCTTTAAAAGACTCAGGAAGAATAAGGAATGATTCAGGAGATCCTTGAGAGTATAAGTACAGAGGAGATCAATAGGACCCTTCACTCTATAGAAGGGCTGAGACATGGCTGGTACAATTATGAGGAGCTTGAGAAAAGGGCAGAGATTATAATTGATCTTTTTAAGACCTACGGCTACAGGGTGGAGGAGGATATCTTTCAGTTTCACGGAAGGTCCTACAGAAATATCATCGCCACGATTAACGGAACAGATTCAAAAAAGGACTGGCTCCTTATAGGTGCCCATTATGACTCTGCCTTAGGCTCACCAGGTGCTGATGACAATGCCAGTGGAGTGGCTGTAATGCTGGAGGTAGCAAGGGTAATCAGAAAGACAGGGCTTTCTGAAAATGTAAAATTTGCTGCCTTTACACTGGAAGAACCACAGCCGGTAACATGGAATTTTATAATAGGAAGCAAGCACTTCGTAAGGATGATGAAGAAGAGGGGCTTTCACTACAGGGCATTCATACTCGAATCGGTGGGATACACAAGCAGTGAACCAGGCTCCCAGACAATACCCCCCTTTGTAAGGGGTCCCCGCACAGGAGACTTTCTTGCAATAATAGGCAACAGGAGGTCAAAATCTCTGATAGAGGCCATCGAGAGGGCAACATCACTCTATGTGCCATCCCTTAAAACACACTCCTTATCTGTTGCATTGAACGGATATCTCCTGCTGGAAAGCAGACTCAGTGACCACTCCCCTTTCTGGGACAATGGCTTCCCTGCACTCATGCTTACAGACACAGCGATGTTCAGGAATCCCTTCTATCACACAAAGGAGGATACCTCAGACAAATTAAACCCTGCCTTCATGACCGATGTGGCTAAGGCCCTTGTGGGGACAATAAAAGAGCTGGTCAGTCCTTAGCCCCTCTATCCATCATAAAATGGAATTTATCCCTCCACTGAGGCCTCTACATATCCTAAAAGGTCAATCACAAGGACATCTATATGAGAAGACATCTCGGGCAGGGACTATACACAGGAAGACCTATCCTTCACAGAGGCAGGATTCACAAGAAGTCCAACCCTTGCACCTTTCAGTGAAGAGGGCCATCTCTTTAAGGCAAGGTCAGGATCTCTAAGGACTTCTTGAGTTCTTCATCCTGTAAGTATCTTTAATATCTCTCGGTATCTCTGACTGGTCTTCTCTATAATCTCTGGAGGAAGTGATGGTGCAGGAGGATTTTTATCCCATTTTATGGAAATGAGATAATCCCTTACAATCTGCTTGTCAAAGCTGTCCTGCGACCTTCCAGGCTCATAATCAGCTGCTGACCAGAATCTTGAAGAATCCGGTGTAAGAAGCTCATCGATAAGTATAAGTTTTCCATTATAAATTCCGAATTCCATCTTTGTATCAGCTATTATAATACCCTTTCTTTCTGCTATCTCCCTTGCCTTTTTGTAGATCTGAAGGCTTACATCCCTGAGCCTCTCTGAAAGCTCCTCGCCAACAATCTTCTTCATCTCATCGAAGGTGATATTTATGTCATGACCTACATCAGCCTTTGTGCTTGGTGTGAATATGGGCTCCTCCAATCTTGAAGACTCCTGAAGGCCTTCAGGAAGTCTTATACCGCATACCATCCCCTTTTCCTTGTATTCCTTCCATCCTGAGCCAGAAAGATATCCCCTCACAATACACTCCACAGGTAAGGGCTGGGCCTTAAGCACAAGCATACTCCTTCCATCAAGTATCTCCCTGTATTTATGAAGTTCCGGAGGATAATCCTCTGGCCTTACAGCCACTATGTGATTATCTATAATCTCCTTCATCTGATTAAACCAGAAGATAGATATCTGGGTGAGGACCCTTCCCTTGTCAGGTATTGGATCTGGCAGGACAACATCAAAGGCTGATACCCTGTCTGTGGCAACAATCAAAAGATACTCACCAACCTCATAGATATCCCTCACCTTCCCTCTTTTCAAGAGTCTCAGGTCATTAAAATCTGTCTTTACAACGACACCATCCATACTTTCCTCCTTAACCATTACTTTTTTGAACCATTCGGGTATTTATATTAAACAAGAAGTCCTATCCTTTTATCAAGAGGACGCATCAGATCATAAAAAATGTCCCCG
>CAMTWD010000020.1:0-9659 GCA_947085365.1 uncultured Nitrospirota bacterium
GAGGAGCTCGAAAGGCCATTCAGGTGGGTCTGGAGTGAGTGTCCAATCTGCGGCAGGCCATACTGCCACTCTAGGTTTTACAGACCCAGCACGTGTCTCAGCCTTGAGTGCATTCTGAAATCCAGAGAAAAAGAACAGGAGGTGGAACATGATAGATCAGCTTTTGACCATTGAAGAGGTGGCAGATCTACTTAAGGTCAATCCCAGGACCGTTCACCGTTACGCCAATCAGGGCCTTCTTCCGTGCGTGAGGTTCACAAAGAAAACAGTCAGATTCAAAAGAGAGGACGTCCTCAGGTTTATTGAAATCCACCACAGAGAAGGTCGCTTTGAAAGGACTGCCAGCAGGATCCTTTCAAGGATTACAGGGAATTGACCAGGGCTTTGCCTGGCATGATATACTTTTCCACTTTTTTGCTCTTTGACATGCCAGGCGTGCAGGCCCTGGAAAGGAGGTGACCTCTTCCATGGGTCTGTATAAGAGAAGCAAAATCTGGTGGATCTCCATTACTGTAAATGGCAAACGGCAGAGGTTCTCCACCGGGACCACTGATAAAAAACAGGCAGAGATCATCTACTCCCAGGTGGTTCTTCAACTCAATCAGAGGGCTCAGCAAACCCAAACTACTCCACAGGTCCCTCAGGCTACAGAGAACCAGATAAAGGAAAGTTCA
This sequence comes from uncultured Nitrospirota bacterium, assembly GCA_947085365.1. Classification (GTDB taxonomy): domain Bacteria; phylum Nitrospirota; class Thermodesulfovibrionia; order Thermodesulfovibrionales; family CALJEL01; genus CALJEL01. Next base: position 675 of record CAMTWD010000020.1, read on the forward strand.
ATGACCTTTGAGGGGTTCTTCAGTAATCACTACCTGCCATGGTGTGAAGGCAGGCAGGCGTCCTACGAGGTGAAGAAATACTATCTTCAGGTGGTTCCACCCTGGTTCAAGAGTCTCAGGCTGAATCAGATCGGTCTCAAGGAAGTGGAACAGCTCCAGAGCTATTTTATTACTAAAAACCTGACTCCGGCTGCCTGCAATAAGTATATTAACATCCTCAAGGCCTCAATGACGAAGGCTTGTGACTGGGGGTATATCAGTGAGCAGAGACTGAAAAACATACGCAGAGTCAAAAGCCTCAGAGGTGAAACGAAGAGACTCCGGTACCTCACTGAGGATGAAATCAAAAAGCTCCTGTCCTGCTGTGACAGGCACATTTACCCAATCGTCTTCGTGGCCCTTCACACCGGGATGAGAAAGGGTGAGATCCTGAATCTCAAATGGTCTCAAATTGACTTAAAAAACGATCTGATCCTTCTTGAGAAGACAAAAAACGGTGAGAGAAGGGAGATCCCAATGAGTCAACTACTCAAGAGCCTGTTTCTCAGGCTGAAAGCCAGCAGGACACTGGACACTGACTATGTCTTTGTGAACCCCGAGACCGGGAAACCATACCGCAGGGACCTCAAGAGGAGCTTTGCCTCAGCGTGCCGCCGTGCCGGGATTCACGACTTCCACTTCCACGACCTTAGACACACCTTCGCAAGCCATCTTGTGATGTCAGGAGTGGATCTCACAACTGTGAAGGAACTACTTGGGCACAAGGATATAAAGATGACCCTGAGATATGCCCACCTTGCACCGGCACACAAGAAACAGGCAGTGGATCTCCTAGGGAAGAAGATTCAAGGTTCTATCACAATTTATCACAATCCTATCACAATTTATCACAGTGGGGAAAAGGGGTCTTCATAAGTCCTTGATTTTCATGGTGAATATCAGGGGACTAAACCTGGGAGTTCTTTCATGCATGAGAAGTCTCCGTTTTAGATCGAGACCCAGTGAATAACCACAAAGTCTTCCGTCAGAACCTATAATCCTGTGGCACGGTAGGACAATGGGTATAGGATTTCTCTTGAGGGCCTGACCTACAGCCCTTTGAGCTGATGCCATCCCTATCTGTCTTGCAAGCCATCCATAGGTCCTCGTCTCTCCAAAGGGTATCTTTCTCAGTGTCTTCCATAACAGCAACTCAAATTCTGAAAAATATAATCCTGCCTCCTCCAGGTCAAGAACAGTCTTTAGATCAAACATTTCCCTTCTGCCAGAAAGATATTCGGCAAATTGCTTGGATATAGCCTCTGGAAGCCTTTTTCTTGTTATCCTCAAAGGATAGGGTGATCTTAAAAGATAAAAGGGAAATCTCCTTTCCAGAGAATCCCCAGAGGTGGAGGATGTTAATCCATAGAGGATATCTTTATCAAAAAGGAGTGAGAGTTTTCCAATTGGGGTCTCAATATCATCAAAGGAGAGAACCATGCTATCCATATATAATATTTTTTCCGAAAACCTCTACCCTGTCTCCACCCCTCTTGATTGCCTCCTTCAGTGCCTTCTCAGCACACCATATAAGTTCCTCTGCTGTCTGATCTTCAAGAAAGGCAAGTCCAACGCTCACAGTAACCTTGCCCTTGGGAAGTGTCTCTGCATACAGAAAAGGATGATTCTTTATAATCGCACCGAACCTGTTACCCAGAGATCTTGCTGCTTCAAGAGAGGTGTTGGCAAGGATGATTGCAAAGGCATCTCCACCATATCTGACAACGACATCAGATCCCCTTGTATTCTTTTTGAGCAATTCGGCTATCTTCTTCAATACAAGATTACTGTAGAACTCACCTCTCTCCCTGAGATATCTTCCGAAGAAGTCCACATCGAGTAAGAGAAGGTTCAAAGGCAATTTATATCTCTGAGCCCTTTCTACTTCCTGTGCAAGCCTCAAAACAAGATACCTATGATTAAAGAGCCCTGTAAGATCATCGACAAGACCGGCCTTTCTGGGATAAAGCATCTGAAGCTCCTGGAGATGCTTAATAAGATCAGCAGGTTCGTAGGTATGCTTCTTTATGATCCTTTCTATCTTTCCCACCATGGCAAGCCTATCCTCAACGCTTATATCCTTCTGGGTGAGGAGAAAGAGAGGAATCTCCTTTGTAACAGGGTTATCTCTCAGCTGTCTCACCATATCAAAACCTGAGATATCTGGTAGCTCTATGCCCATAAGTATCATGGAGGGCCTGACAGCAGAAGCAAACTCAAGACCTGTCCTGCCATTATTTGCCTCATGTACCTGAAAACCTGCAGATATAAAAAATTCCTTCAGTTCTTTAAGGGAGGATGTATCACTCTCGATAATAAGAATACCTTTCTGGCCCCTCTCTTTCTGCATGGTCAATGCAAGTTCTTCAAGTTTCCTTAGAAGGACCTCCCTGTCAAGAGGCTTCAGAAAATAGTCAGCGGCACCAAGTGTGAAGGCAAGCTCCCTGTTGTTGACTATTGAATGGATTATAACAGGTATGGATGATGTCTCCTCGGAAGTCTTCAGCTCCTGAAGAACCTCCCAGCCATCCTTCTTAGGAACCATTATATCAAGTATTATGGCAAAGGGTCTTAAAAGCCTTGCCTTTTCTATTCCCTCTAAACCATCGTAGGCATGGGCTATCCTGTAACCTGCCTGGCTCAGGTGAAGTGTTAGAAGCTCAACAGTGGCAAGGTCATCTTCAATAACAAGAATGAGGGGGGCATCCTCCTTTGAAACAGGATACTCAAATTTTGGAACCTCAACCTCAAGGATGGGCTCCTTTGGAAGCTCTCTTGAAAAAGGTATAAAGAAGGTGAAGGTACTTCCCTTTCCAGGTGTACTCTCAAGGTGAATCTCTCCACCATGAAGTTCCACAAACCTCTTTGTGAGAGTAAGACCGAGACCAGCCCCGCCTATCTCACGGGCAAAGGAAGAATCAGCCTGCTCAAACTCATTAAATATCCTTGCCTGGTCTTCAGGCTTGATTCCAATTCCAGTATCCCACACGGAAAAGAGGACAACCTCTGAACCCAAGGGAACGGTAGTAAAGCGTCCATGGGTATTCTTCTCTTTTGTGACAACAAGGCCAATCCTCCCAGCCTCAGGAGTAAACTTTATGGCATTATTGAGAAGATTGTAAAGAATCTGCTTTAACTTTATCCTATCTGCTGTAATCTCTCCTATATCCTCCTGGATATTGAGATGGACCTTTATGGACTTCTTTGAGGCAAGGGGTTCAATGGTCCTGATCACATCATCCACAATCTCTTTGACGGAAAAGGTCTCGTAGACCATATCAAATCTTCCCGATTCAATCTTTGAAAGGTCAAGGATATTATTAACAAGTTCCAAGAGATACTTGCCAGCATTATGGATATTCTTTATGTATCTTTCCTGCTCGGGTGAAAGATTGCCGTGGGTCTTCTCAAGGAGGACCTCTGAAAATCCGAGAATTGTGTTCAGGGGTGTCCTTAACTCATGGCTCATATTGGCTATAAATCTGCTTTTTGCATTGTTGAGTCTTTCAAGCTCCAAATTCGTCTTCTGAAGCTCCTCTATCCGCTTCTCTACAGATCTATCCTCCAATGCGAAGGGATGACCTCCAATCACTACGGATGCAAAGGATGAAAGGATACTCATTATAAGATTATCCCTTTCAGAAAAATCCCTCTGCCGTCTGTCAAAAATGGAGAAGACCCCGGAGGTCTTTCCATAGAGGACTATGGGAGAGGCAATAATTGCCCTTATATCCTCTCTGAGCAGATATTCAAAGGATTCAGGAAGATCTTTTGTATCTCTTATCCTGATCCATTCTCCAGAGTGAAGGAGGTCTCCAAAGAACTTATCAAGATTGGAGAGGTTATTTTCTATAAACCTTGAACTCAATCCTGTAGATGTCAATATTTTAAATGAACCATCCTCCCTTAACCCAATTAATCCTGCTGATGCCCTTAAGAGTCCTGTAGCCGTCTCTATAATCCTGTTAAGTGACCTCTCAGTATCACCGAGCTGTAGTGATTTCAGAAGATTTTCTGTTTCCCTTATGATATTCATCCATTCGGAAAGCTCGGTCTTCAGGCTTCTATACCTGCCTCCTGTAAGAAGGAAGTACTTTGCTGCTACTGGCCCTATTACCTCCACCCCAAGCCCTGCCCTCAGTTTATCAGAGAGTTCACTGTCATCTGTCATATTAATTATGAGGTCAGGAGTAAATCGCCTGAGGAGCGCCGCCTCCTTTAAGACAGGAATCCCCCACTTCTTTGCAAGGACAGCACCAGGGGCATTGTCAGAGGGTTCAACGATTGCGGAGATATGTATCTCTGGCTCTTCTCTTAAGAAGGAGAGGAGGGTTCCTCCCGCAACAGTTCCGCCTATTATTGCTATCTTTATCAACCCTGCGACCTTATTATAAATGACATCATGGAGAGAAATTCTCCCACAAGTTCAGGATCCCACTGCCCGCTGAACCTCTCCTCTTTCATCTTCTCGAGTACCCTTGACGCAGGAAGACCCTCTCTGTAAGGCCTTTCAGAGACCATGGCATCATAGGCATCAATAATTGAAAGGATCCTTGCATTCAGGGGTATCTCCTCTGCAGAAAGGCCATCAGGAAATCCCCTGCCATCCCACCTCTCATGATGGTGTCTTATAACAGGAAGGACCTCCTTCATGGAATTCAGGGGTCTGCATATCTCCTCACCTATAATGACATGTCTCTTGACCTCCTCCATCTCCTCAGGAGTAAGCCTCCCCTTTTTATGGAGGATGTTCTCATTAATGCCAATCTTACCCACATCGTGCAGAAGTCCAGCCTTCCTCAAAACCTCCTGTTCCTCACTGGACAACCTAAGATACGAAGCAAATTTAGAGGAGAGCTCACTCACCCTCGTTGAATGGCCCCTGGTATAAGGGTCTCTTGACTCCAAGGCAATAGCAAGTGTAAGGATTATATTTTCCGAATGCTCCAGCTGATCGTAAAGGGCCTTTAATCTAAGAAGGGAATTTATCTTCGTAATGAGTTCTGTAGAATCGAAGGGCTTGCTTATGAAGTCATCGGCACCGCATTCAAGACCGGTGATCTTACTCTTTTTATCTGAAAGGGCTGTAAGAAGCACAACAGGGATATACCGCCTTCCTGCCATGGATTTAAACATACTGCAGAGCTGAAACCCATTTATCCCAGGCATCATGACATCAAGCACAGCTATATCAATATTGTTGGTCTTAAATATCTCTATAGCACTCTCTCCATTGAGGGCCTTGTAAACCCTGAAGCCCACCTTATGGAAGATTGTCTCGAGGAGTTCAAGATTGGTCTCTATATCGTCCACAATAAGGACCGAGGGGGTCTTTTTTGAAACTACTGCCGTCTCCTTCATTGACCCTTCTTGCAGCCTTTCATAAATCGCCCTTAATAAACATATCCATCAACTGAAAGGCACTCTCTATTTTTATCCTTGCTGTATCAACAAGGAGTTCATCATATCTGATCTTATTCTGATTCTTCTTCCTGCTATCAAAGAGAATAAAGGGTACTGGTTCTTCTGTATGGGTCTTTACAGAAATGGGGGTGGCGTGATCAGGAAGGATTAATATCCTGTATTCATTAAAGGATTTAAGTAACCTCAGTAATGTACCGATCACGAGGGCATCTATATCCTCTATGGCCTTTATCTTCTTTTCTATGCTTCCCTCGTGGGATACCTCATCAGGTGCCTCTATATGAATATAGACAAAGTCAGCCTCTTTGAGGGCATTAAAGGCATATTCAGCCGTTCCAATATAATTTGTATCTATATAACCCGTTGCCCCGGGCACATTAATAATCTTCAGACCTGCATATATACCTATGCCCTTCGTAAGATCCACTTCTGAGATGAGGGCACCATCAATTCCATATCTTTCTTTAAAGGACGGTAGATTCGGCCTTCTTCCATGACCCCATAGCCAGATACTGTTTGCTGGCTTAAGCCCTCTGCTTATCCTTGCCCTATTAACAGGATGATTCTCGAGAATTGCTACAGACCTGAGCATAAGGGACTTCAATATCTCATCAGCCTCACCTGAGGGGAGGTAATCCGTGATCTCCCTTCCCGTTATGTCATGAGGAGGCGTGCATTCACAATGCTCACTACCCCTTTTCCAGACCATAAGGTGTCTGTAACTGACACCAGGATAGAATCTTATGGAATCTGTTGAAAGGGAATCATTTATCGCCTTGATAAGCTCTCTTGCCTCCTCAGTAGAGATATGCCCAGCACTGTAGTCGTCCATAACAGCCCTTGTCCTATCTTTGTTGTACCGCAATGTTACGAGATTGCACCGGTACGCCACATCCTCCTCTGAAAGATCCACACCTATGCTTGCTGCCTCAAGAGGAGCCCTGCCAGTATAATAGATCTTAGGATCATATCCAAGAATGCTGAGATTTGCCACATCAGAACCAGGATATAAACCCTCTGGAATTGTCCTTACAGAACCAACCATCCCTTCAGAGGCGAGCCTGTCCATATTTGGCTTGAAGGCGGACATTAATGGAGTTCTTCCATCAAGTTCCTTCAAGGGCCTGTCAGCCATTCCATCAGGCACTATCACTATATACTTCATAATCTCTCCTCAATCACCCTCTGGATCTCTTTCAGGTCTGCCTTCACCCTTAAGGGCTGTTTCACGGCCTTAAATACTGTGTCAGGATCCTTCAGGCCATGCCCTGTAAGGGTACAGACAACTGTTGAACCTCTCTTAAAGTATCCTTCGTTCCAGAGTTTTATAACCCCTGCCACTGAAGCTGCAGAGGCAGGTTCACAGAAGATGCCCTCATAAGAGGCAATCAGCTTGTAAGCCCTTATTATCTCTTCATCAGTAACAGCCTCTATCCTTCCACCAGACTCATCCCTTGCCTGGATTGCTCCATTCCAGCTTGCAGGTTTACCGATTCTTATGGCTGTGGCAATGGTCTCAGGATTTTCCACAGGCCTTCCAAGGACAAGAGGTGCTGCACCTGCTGCCTGAAAGCCCACCATCTTGGGAAGGGAATCTATCCTTCCTGCTTCGTGATAATCCTTGTATCCTCTCCAGTAAGCCGTGATGTTACCAGCATTTCCCACGGGAAGACAGTGATAATCAGGGGCATACCCGAGCTGATCACAGACCTCAAAGGCTGCTGTCTTCTGGCCCTCAAGTCTGTAAGGATTTAGGGAATTGACCAAGGTGAGGGGATAGAGACTAATGAGTTCCCTCACAATATTTAATGCCTTATCAAAGTTGCCATCAATCTGAAGAACCAGGGCATCGTGAATTAATGCCTGAGAAAGCTTTCCCAGGGCAATCTTACCTTCAGGCAGAATTACGATTGCCTTCAGTCCAGCCCTTGCTGCATAAGCTGCTGCAGAGGCTGAGGTATTCCCTGTGGAGGCACAGATCACAGCCTTTGAGCCTTCCTCAAGGGCCTTAGAGATGGCAAGGGTCATACCACGATCTTTAAAGGAACCAGTGGGGTTTGCTCCATCAAATTTAAAGTATAACTTTAAATCAATTCCGAGATGTTTTGTGAGATTGAGGCTCTTGATAAGGGGTGTATTTCCTTCCTTGAGGCTAACAATTGGCGTTGTCTCATTTACAGGCAGGAATTCCCTATATTGATAGATAATACCCTTCCAAGCCCCGGCTTGCTCGGTCTTCAGGTGCATGATTACTCCAGAAACTCCCCTTCAATAAGTTCCACCTCCACTCCCTGGTCTCTCAGGGACTGGATTCCCTTTTCAAGGTTCTCCTCCGTGCCTTCAAGCTCAAGGACCATCTCACCCACCGTCTCGGTTACCCTTGCCCTTCTGATATTTGGCATCACATCGTAGGTCTTTGCCATCCTGAAGAGAACGGGTTCTTTAATTAAGTGCTGTGGAAAGGTGAGTTTTACTCGTTTCTTCACGAAAGCCTCCTTTCTCATATCAAGGTTTTTATAAAGAACCTCCTGCTATGGCTGGAACAATGGATACCTCGTCTCCATCCTTTACCTGTGTCTCTTCTGCCTGAAGAAATCTTATGTCCTCCTCGTTGACATAGATATTTACAAATCTCCTGATCTTCCCGCCCTCTGAGATCCTCTCCATAAGCCCAGGATATCTCTCATCAAGGTCTTTAATGAGTTCCATAATAGTCCCTGGTCTTCCCTCCACTTCATCCTTTCCATTTGTAAGCCTCTGAAGGGGCGTCGGTATCTTTACCTTAACAGCCATCTAAATCTCACCTCCTATAAAATGCCTTTAGCCTTCATCACCTCTTCAAAAGAGGTAAGGGTTGGTTTTATATAATAGGGCGAAGGGACCTTTCCAATGAGGGCCTCCTGCGTCTTAAGACCATTCCCTGTTATACATATAACGGTAGTCTCATCAGGCCTGATGTAACCCTCCTTTATAAGCTTCTTTGTTGCTGCCACAGTAACCCCCCCTGCTGTCTCAGCAAATATACCCTCTGTTCTTGCAAGAAGTCTCATCCCTTCAATAATCTCATCATCACTCACATCAGCACCATAACCTCCACTTTCACGAATAGCCTGAAGGGCATAATAACCATCAGCAGGATTTCCTATGGCAAGGGACTTAGCTATTGTGTCGGGTTTTACAGGTCTTATAACATCAATACCCTGTTTGAGGGCAGTAATTATTGGACTACACCCTGTTGCCTGGGCACCAAAGACCTTTGCCTTTAAATCCTTTATTATCCCTATCTCCTTAAACTCCTTAAAACTCTTCCATACCTTTGTAAGTAAAGAACCGCTGGCACAGGGAATAACCACATTATCCGGCACCTTCCATCCAAGCTGTTCCACTATCTCAAATCCGTGGGTCTTTGAACCCTCTGCATAGAAGGGCCTTATGTTTATATTCACAAAGGCCCATCTGTACTTGTTAGCTATCTCACTGCATAACCTGTTTACATCGTCATAGTTTCCATCTACTGCAACA
>CAMTWD010000021.1:0-9098 GCA_947085365.1 uncultured Nitrospirota bacterium
GGTCACAGGTTCGATCCCTGTTCCGCCTACCATTAAAGAGGGGTGGTAGTTCAGCTGGTTAGAACGCCGGCCTGTCACGCCGGAGGTCGCGGGTTCGAGCCCCGTCCACCCCGCCATCTCTCTAAGACCTGCCGAAGGAGATAAAATCCTTCTGATAAAGGGATCTTTTGCCTTTTTATTTATCTTACAAATCAGTCCCTTATAGAAGAGATAAGGGGACTTTTGTCATGAGGGCTGATGTTAGGGATTTTCAGGAGGTAAAGGGATTGGAGAAATAATGCAGGGATTACTAAGGAGAGGGCATTCATGATGAGTCCAGAGGAATGACAGATAATAGAGGCGTCAGATTGAGATATCCCGTATTTTCGCCCTCTTTCCTTCCTGTGTTAAAATAATCTCCATGATCTTAAAGGGGCGAAGTAACAGTAGGGTGAGGGCTGGGAATCCCGTCTATGGTGGTTATACCCTTACAAGAGAAGAAGGCCAGGGTATTATATTTGTCCGAGGTGCGCTTCCTGAAGAGCTTGTGGAGATTGTGATTGAAGAAAAGAAGAAGGATTATTCCATCGCAAGGGTTGTGGAGATTATAGAACCTTCCCCATGGCGGGTCAAGCCTCTATGCGAGGTCTATGGTCTTTGTGGAGGATGTCAGCTCCAGCATGCTGAGTATAGTTATCAGCTCACTCTCAAGGCTGAGGTCTTAAAGGATATATTAAAAAGGATTGCAGGACTTTCTATAGAGATTATCCCTGTTTTCTCTCTCAATCCCTTTCACTATAGATACAGGGCACAGTTCAAGATAGGGCCATCAGGAATAGGATTTTATAAAGAGGCAAGCAGAGAGTTGGTAAATATAAATTATTGCCCACTCATGAAGGAAGGGATAAACTCCTTGATACCTCCACTTTCAGGGCTCGGTAACTTCAGGTCCTTGAGGGAGATACATATAGCAAGCAATGATAAGGAAAACCTTTTGTATCTTAAGGGGATTAATTATTCCCCTGAGATGATTGATTATCTCAATAGTTGGCGAAGTAACAGTTACGGGACTGTGGTAGGTGTTTCCTTTGAAAATAAGATCCACGGCATTCAATATATATACCTTCCCTATGGGGATCTTCAATACACAGTATCTGCTAGGACATTCTTTCAGGCAAACTGGGAACTTAACATGGAGCTTATCAGGAAGATCAAAGAACTTATAACTGACAGTTCTCTAAGGATTCTTGACCTCTATTCAGGGGCAGGGAACTTCTCCATACCCCTCTCACTGTATGTAAAGGATGTGACTGCTGTGGAGGAGGATCCCCATGCCTTTAATGACCTAATGAGAAATATAGATTTAAATGATATCACAAACCTGAGGGCCGTTCATAGCTCCATAGAGAAGTTCAGACCCTCAGGGAGATACGATATTGTCATAATTGACCCTCCAAGACCGGGTCTCACAGATAGGGCATTAAAGAGGGTTCTCGAGGCAGATCCTGAAGAGATCTTTTATATCTCCTGCAATCCCTCCACCCTTGCAAGGGATTTAAAAAAGCTTTCAAGTTTTTACGAAATCCATTCTATTGAGATATTTGACTTCTTCCCGAATACCTATCATATAGAGACTCTCACAATCCTTAAAAAGAGGAGCTGATTTGCGGGAGATTGTAATCTGTCAGAATGAGATCGCAAGGGTGATTCACAGGGAATTATTCCAACTCCCGGAGGAGTCCTATGTAATGGCCCTTGATTTGAGAAAGGAGATTCTTGAACTTTCTAACTGTTACCTCGCCACCAATCAGGATAAACTGAGGATTCATCTCTGTCTGAACTGGGAAGGCCTTCTGAAGATAATCCTCTGGACAGACTTTCTTGCCTTTCCCCTCATAGCAAGGGCTTTGAATAGTGCCGGTGTGAAGGATGCAGAATTAAAGGGTATAATGGAGGCAGACCCATTGACCCTCTTTCACTGGCTCTATTATGGAAGGAATTATAAGGTATTAAGAAGGTTATGTGCGATAGCAAAAAATTCTGTGGAGGGGAGGGTGAAGGGGGTAAGGTTTGAATGCCATCTCATCGCAGAGGAGATCTCAAAGATAGTTGCGAGCACACTGTGAAGTCTCCAATGCTAAGGGTTCCTGGATGGAACACTGTTACTTCGAAGCTTATGGATTCTGTAGAGAAAAGACTTAAAGATGACCCTATTACAGCATTAGTGATGAAGGAGTTTCCCTCTGCATATCTTGTTGGTGGATATATAAGAGATCTCTTTCTATGCAATCCATCGAGAGATCGTGACTATGTGGTGACAGGTCAGATGGATCTCAATAGGGTAAAGAGGTTAGCAGAGGCCCTTGAGGGAAGTTACTTTACGGTGAGGAATCTTGCAAGGATTGTCCTTAAAGACAAGACTGAGATAGATATAAGCTTTGTGCTGGAGCCTATTGATATTGACCTCCGGAAAAGGGACTTCACAATAAACAGCCTTGCCTGGTCTGAAAAGAGAGGGCTTTTAGATCCACACAGGGGTCTGGAGGATATAAAGAAGAGGGTTGTAAGGATTGTTTCAGAGGAGAATATTCAAGAAGATCCTGTAAGGATCATCAGGGCATACAGGATTGCAGGAGAGATCAATGGTTCTATTCATAAGGGTACACGAGATGTCCTGGTGAAATATAGAAAGAGATTGAAGGATTCCCCCCCAGAAAGGATAACAGGGGAGTTTATCAAGATATTAAACCTTTCAGAGCCTAAGAGGTATCTTCTGTTAGCAATAAAAGATAAAGTTTTGCCGTTAATTCTTGGCATTAGCCCTAAAATATTAAACCAAAACATTAAATTATATTCTAAACTTACTAATTTTTATAAGAAAAATTCAAGTTTTCTCACTGAGACCCCTTCGTCTCAGGGTCTTTCAGCCATAGGACTCTTGGGGCTTGCTGTTCTTACTTATAAATGGAAAAGAGAGAAAGGTCTTTTAAGATTAAGCAGGAAAAATCTTCACATGATTGAGTTACTCCACTCTGTTATTAAAAGATTGAATGGAAAAGGATTACGGAGGTTGAAAAGGGAAAGGATCTTTGAGAGCCTTTACAATATAAAGCAATGGCCAGAGGCAGCAGGATTCCTCTTAAGTAGTAAAAGGCTTATTCGGGAGGCTCAGAGATTCAAAGAGGTTATCAAATCTCCCTTTATTACAGGCCATGATCTAAGAAGACTTAACATTAGACCTCAGGAGATTGGCAGGCTCTTGAGAGAGGGTTTAAAATATCAGTATCTTGGTATTGTGAACTCAAAACAAGAGGCTATCGAAAAGATTAAGACCATGGGAAGAGGACTATATGACAAGGCCATCCCTTAAGGAGATATTTCTTGTATTTTTAAAGATTGGGGCCTTCGCCTTTGGAGGGGTCTATTCTATGCTTGCCTTTTACGAAAAAGAGCTTGTGCACAAAAGGAGATGGCTTACTGAGGAGGAGTTCAGTGAGGCTGTGGCAATAGGGCAGTTGACTCCAGGAGCTCCCATTATAAATACTGGCATCTTTATAGGCTTTCTGCTGAGAGGGATAAAGGGGGCGATTGTTACAATCGTGGGACAGGTGCTTCCCTCTCTATTAATCGTAATAGCCCTTGGATATCTTTATATCAATTACAGGGATGTGGAATTAATTAAGGCCTTTTTAAAGGGAATTGGGGTGGGAGTGGTGGGACTCTTAATGAGTGTCATATTTAAACTTGGCCTACGGATATTTAACAATCCAGTGGCAGTAATCGTCGGGGCACTGGTCTTTATATTTGCCCTTTTAAGATTTAATCCCATTGGCCTTATAATCCTCTCAGGCCTTACAGGGATCCTTATCTATGGCAGGAGAGATGCTTAAATTTTTCTGGATACTCTTTTATGTGAATCTCTTCACTATTGGCGGTGGTTATGTGATGATACCATTGCTGGAAAGAGAGATTGTGGAGAGATTTCACTGGCTCACCCATCAGGAATTCATTGAGGCCATTGCTGTAGGACAGCTCACTCCAGGGCCTCTCACAATTATGAATGCCTTTATAGGTTACAAGCTCTTCGGAATAGGCGGTGCAATTGGAGCAGCCATAAGCACATACCTGCCATCCTTTATAGTGGTTACAGTAATCAGCTATTATTACCATCAATTCAGGAGTTCCATTATTGTGGATTCTGCCTTCAGGCTTATAAAGCCTGCTGTAATAGGACTTCTCCTTGCCACAGCCATATCCCTCACAAAGGCATCCTTGATAGACATACCAGGAATCCTTATAGCCCTTCTCTCCTTTATCCTTATCACCTTTACAAGGATTGATCCGACCTTTATAATCCTCGGCTCAGGGATAGCTGGAATGATCTTATTTTAACCCTACTCTGGGTTTTGTTGCCTTCTTTCACCTCTAAATGTTAAAATTTATGGCAAAAATGGGTGTGGAAGGGATGGATAAGGAGAGAAGGATAGAGTATGGTCTTACCTTTGATGATGTCCTTTTAGTGCCTGGCCGTTCTGATGTCCTCCCAAAGGATGTGGAGATCACTACTTATCTGACCAGAAATATAAGACTGAATATCCCCCTTGTCAGTGCTGCCATGGATACCGTTACAGAGGCTGCCCTTGCCATAGCCATAGCAAGGGAGGGGGGGATAGGCATTATCCACAGGGCAATGCCGCCAGAAAGACAGGCTATGGAAGTGGATAAAGTGAAAAAATCAGAAAGTGGCATGATAATTGATCCCGTAACAGTTGATCCTGATGCTACGCTTGCTGAAGTGGAGAGGCTCATGTCCACATATAAGATCTCGGGGATCCCTGTTACAAAGAATGGCAAATTGATCGGCATTATTACAAACAGGGATATGAGATTTGAGACGAATATGAAAAAGAAGGTCTCAGAGGTAATGACAAAGGACAGACTCATAACAGCACCAGTGGGAACAACCCTTGAAGAGGCAAAGGAGATACTTCATAAATACAAAATAGAGAAGCTTCCTATTGTTGACAAGGATTTCAATCTCAAGGGCCTGATTACTATTAAGGATATCGAGAAGAGAAAGAAATATCCCAATGCCTGTAAGGATAAACTCGGAAGGCTTATGGTGGGTGCATCGGTGGGCGTGGGTGAGGAGGCAATATACAGGGCAGAACTCCTTGCAAAGGCAGGTGCTGATGTAATAGTAATCGATACTGCCCACGGCCATTCAAAGGCAGTAATCGAGACACTGAAAAAACTTAAAAAGAGACTGGATATTGATATAATTGCAGGTAATGTTGCCACAGAAGAGGGTGCCCTTGATCTTATCAGGGCGGGGGCTGATGCCATTAAAGTAGGGGTTGGCCCTGGTTCTATATGTACCACAAGGGTTGTAGCAGGAGCAGGTGTTCCCCAGATAACTGCTATAATGAACTGTTATAAAGTTACAAAAAGGTATAAAATCCCTCTCATAGCTGACGGCGGGATAAAATATTCTGGTGATATAACAAAGGCCCTCGCTGCAGGAGCAAGTTGCGTTATGATAGGGAATCTCTTTGCTGGTACTGATGAGGCACCAGGAGAGATAGTCCTTTATGAGGGAAGGAGTTATAAAGAGTACAGGGGTATGGGCTCCCTTGCTGTAATGATGCAGGGCACACAGGACAGATATGGACAGCAGGATGTGGAATCCAAAAAACTTGTTCCCGAAGGTGTTGAGGGAAGGGTCCCTTACAAAGGTCCACTGGCAAATACAATATATCAATTAGTCGGTGGACTTAAGTCAGGTATGGGATATTGTGGTGCGAGGAATCTTGAGGAACTGAGAAGAAAGGCAAGATTCATTCAGATAACTAATGCAGGCCTTAGAGAAAGCCATGTCCATGATGTGATCCTCGTAAAAGAGGCACCAAATTACAGGCGTGAATGGTAGAGATACACTCAGACAGGATACTCGTCCTTGATTTTGGATCCCAGTACACCCAGCTCATTGCAAGGAGGATAAGAGAGAGCAGGGTCTATTCCGAGATATATCCCTTTAATGCCCCCCTCGAAAGGATTCAATCCTTCAGGCCCAAAGGGATAATCCTCTCTGGAGGTCCAAGCAGTGTCTATGATGAGGGTGCACCACTTCCCGACAGAAGGATCTTTGAGCTGGGAATCCCTCTTCTTGGAATATGCTATGGAATGCAGGCAATGGCCCATATGCTTGGTGGAAGGGTTGCAAAGGCACAGAAAAGGGAATATGGAAGGGCAGAGTTAATAGTGGATAGCCCTTTTGACCTTTTCAGCGATCTCCCCCAGAGAACAAAGGTCTGGATGAGCCACGGTGACAGGATTGAGGAGATGCCAGCAGGATTTCATGTGATCGGCCATACGGAGAATTCACCAATAGCAGCGATGGCAGATCCTAAAAGGAGATTTTATGCCCTTCAGTTTCATCCAGAGGTGATTCATACAGAGCAGGGAATGAAGATCCTGCAGAATTTTGTTTATAAGATATGTGGATGTTCTGCCACCTGGCAGATGAGGTCCTTTGTAGACTGGGCTGTTCAATCCATAAGAGATGAGGTAAATGGCAAGAGGGTTTTATGTGCCCTGAGTGGCGGGGTGGACTCCTCTGTAACAGCCCTCCTTCTTCACAGGGCAATTGGAGAGAATCTCACATGCATATTTGTGGACAACGGCCTTTTAAGAAAAAATGAGGCAGAAAAGGTAAGAAAGACCTTTGAGGAGAATTTTCAGATACATCTGATTTATGTTGATGCCTCAAAGAGGTTTCTTGAAAGACTCAGAGGTGTCACTGATCCAGAAGAAAAGAGGAAGATAATAGGGAAGGAGTTTATAGCTGTCTTTGAGGAGGAGGCAAGAAAGATAAAGGATGTGGAATATCTTGCCCAGGGAACCCTCTATCCTGATGTTATTGAAAGTGTATCCTTTAAAGGGCCTTCAGCAGTTATAAAGAGCCATCACAATGTGGGTGGACTTCCTGATGTAATGAAATTGAAGTTAATAGAACCACTCAGGGAACTCTTTAAGGATGAGGTGAGGATTCTGGGGCAGGAACTCGGTCTTCCTGAGGAGATATGCTGGAGACATCCCTTTCCAGGGCCTGGACTTGCTATCAGGATAATTGGAGAGGTTACAGAGGAAAGATTGAAGATCCTTCGAGAGGCAGACTCCATTGTCCTTGAGGAGATCAAGAGGGCAGGCCTTTATAGAAGCCTCTGGCAGGCCTTTGCAGTGCTTCTTCCAGTAAAGAGTGTTGGTGTAATGGGTGATGAAAGGACATATGAAAATGTGGTCGCCGTAAGGGCAGTAACAAGTCTTGATGGAATGACAGCAGACTGGGCAAGACTTCCTTATGAGCTTCTTGAGAGGATCTCTTTGAGGATTATTAATGAGGTAAAAGGTGTGAACAGGGTTGTCTATGATATAAGCTCAAAGCCTCCAAGCACGATTGAATGGGAGTAGAAGTGGACATAAGGAAATATATTCTTGAAAAACGGGAGGTTATTGATAATTATCTAAGGAATTACTTTAAATTTGTCCTTAGGCCCGAGAGGCTCCATTCCGCTATAACCTATAGTCTCTTTGCCGGTGGAAAACGGATAAGACCTATCCTTGCCTTAATGTCCTATGAAGCCCTCGGGGAAGACCCTTTAAGGATCCTTCCTCAGGCAACAAGCCTTGAACTCATTCACACCTATTCTTTAATTCATGATGACCTTCCAGCCATGGATAATGATGATTTAAGAAGGGGGATACCAACCAATCATAAGGTCTACGGTGAGGCAATGGCAATACTTGCTGGTGATGGACTCCTCACAGAGGCCTTTCATATGCTTACCACAAATACCTCGGGGCTTTCAGAAAGGGCAATCCTTAATGCCGTAAGGGATATCTCCCGAAGGGCAGGACTTTATGGGATGGTGGCTGGCCAGGCCCAGGACATACTTTCCGAAGATAAAGAGCCCGATCCCGAGACCTTGGAATTTATACATTATCACAAGACTGCCCAGCTGATTACAGCCTCTGTAAGGCTTGGCCCGATACTTGCTGAAAGTGACGACAATATCTTATCATTATTTACAGGATATGGTGAAAGGGTGGGTATGGTCTTCCAGATCATTGATGACATCCTTGATCTCATAGGCAATCCCTCTGAGACAGGTAAATCCTCTGGATCCGATGAGAAGAAAAAGAAGGCCACATATCCAAGGCTCTATGGGATAGAAAGGTCAAGACATATCGCAGAAAGGCTTGTAGAGGAGGCAGTAGAGATTATCTCTCCTGTAGGAGAAGGGGCTAAACCACTAAAGGAGCTTGCCTTCTACCTCTTAAAAAGGAGTTCCTAATGCTTGAAGGGATAAAAGGCCCTGAAGAGATTAAAAGGCTCAGCATCGAAGAATTAAAGGCACTTGCAGAGGAGATAAGACAGGTCATAATAGAGACCGTCTCAAAGAACGGTGGTCACCTTGCCTCAAACCTTGGTGTGGTGGAACTTACCCTTGCTATTCATTATGTCTTTAATTCACCTGAGGACAGGATTGTATGGGATGTGGGTCATCAGTCCTATACCCATAAACTGATTACAGGGAGATTCAGTAACTTCTCTACCCTCAGGAAACTCGGTGGGATTTCCGGTTTTCCAAGGATTGAAGAGAGCATCCACGATGCCTTTGGAACGGGACACAGCTCTACATCCATATCAGCAGCCCTTGGAATGGCTGAGGCAAGGGATATAAAGAAAGAGAATAGAAAGGTGATTGCTGTAATAGGTGATGGAGCGCTCACGGCAGGGATGGCCTTTGAGGCCCTTAATCATGCAGGTCATCTGAAGAGGGACCTGATAGTTATATTGAATGACAACGAGATGTCCATATCAAAGAATGTGGGTGCCCTCTCAGAGTATCTTAACAGGATCCTTACAGGAAATCTCTACAGGAGGCTCAAAGACGAGACAAAGAGGTTTCTTAAAAATATGCCGGAGAAGATTGGTGGGCCCTTCTCAAGGATTGCTGAAAAGGCTGAGGAGACCCTGAAGGGTATATTCCTTCCACCCGGGTTATTTTTTGAGGAACTCGGTTTTGAATACCTCGGACCCATTGATGGTCATAATA
>CAMTWD010000022.1:0-11913 GCA_947085365.1 uncultured Nitrospirota bacterium
ACAAGTCCTACATGAGTGCCCTGAAGTCAAGGGAGAGGAAGACCCTTGAGACAATTGTGAGATCCATTGAAGAAAAGGGTCCTGATTACATTAATATTCAGACATCTCTTGATGGTTCCGGTGATGAAGAGAATCTTCCCTATGTTACCGAGATCGTTGCTCAAGGTACGAATTTGAAGATATCTCTTGACTCAAGAAATGTAGAGGCACTGAAAAAGGCGATGAGCTTTTGTAAGGAACCCCCAATTATAAATTATCTTTCTCCTGATGAAAAGAATTCTGAAGAGATCCTTGATCTTGTAAAAAGGTCTGGTGCATCTCTTGTAATCAGGGCAATGAAGGGAGCCGTTCCAAACACACTTGAGGCAAAGTTAACCATTCTTGAAGACCTTATAGAAAAGGCAAATCTTGCTGATATACCGAATGAAAGGCTTTTTGCTGATCCATCAGTTGTTCATATGGGAGGGGGCACAGGCCAGGATCATATAGTCAGTGTCAGAGAATGTCTGGTCTTTTTGAATGAGATGGTCGAACCTCCTATAAATACAATCGCCTGGATATCCAATATCTCTACAGGGTTGCCCAAAGATGTAAAATCCCGATTAAATTCCGCTTTTCTTTATTACATGGCAGGTGCTGGTCTTGATGCAGCTGTCGTTGATGTATTGGATGAAGAGATAAGAAGGGCCCTTTATCTTATAAAATCTTTCAGGGATGAGGTTGTCTTTACACCAGCACAGATTTCATGAGTGGCGAAGTAAGAGGGGGTATCATGAGGATTCCGCTAATAGCAGCAAACTGGAAGATGAACAAGACCACGGAAGAGACGCGTGATTTTATAATCCAGTTTATCCCTATGGTCAAGGAGATAACCGATGTGGAGATACTGATAGCACCACCCTTTACCTCTCTTGCAGTTGCCGCAAAGTATCTCAAGGGGTCAGGTATAAAGCTTGGTGCCCAGAACCTTTTCTATGAAAGGTCAGGTGCCTTTACAGGTGAGATCTCTCCAGTAATGATAAGGGATTGTGGTTGTGAATATGTTATAGTGGGACACTCTGAAAGAAGGCAATATTTCCATGAGACAGATGAGATTATAAATAGAAAACTGAGGTCTGCACAAGAGGAGGGTCTTTCTGTTATACTATGTGTTGGGGAGAGGCTTGAGGAGAGAGAAGCTGGAAAGACCTTCGATGTCTTGAGGGAACAGCTCCAGAGGGGAATTGAAGGAGCTGATCCCCGGAGACTTGTGATTGCCTATGAACCTGTCTGGGCAATAGGGACAGGCAGAAGTGCTACACTAAAGCAGATCCAGGAGGCCCATGGGTTTATAAGGGATCTCTTGAAAAGGAGTTTTCAAGGATTGGCTGATAGTATAAGGATACAATATGGAGGAAGCGTGAGTCCTGACAATGCAAGGGATATACTTAATCTTGAGGATGTGGATGGAGCCCTTGTGGGAGGGGCAAGCCTTAAGCCTGAGAGTTTTGTAAAGATTCTCCTGGCAAGATCACAAAAATAACAGTTAAAGGGGTTAAGGGATGATAACACTTCTTACAATTATTCACATCATTGTCAGCATATTTTTGATATTTATAGTCCTGATCCAGAGGTCAAAGGGAACTGAACTGGGTGCTGCCTTTGGTGGTGCAAGCCAGACACTATTCGGTCCAAGGGGTGCAGCCACATTTCTGAGTAAACTTACAGCCATTGTAGCTACTGTCTTTATGATTACATCCCTCGTGCTTTCCATTAGCGCCTCAAAGGGAACGAGTGTGATAAAAGAGACCAGACAGCCACCAGCACAGCAAACCTCCCCTCAGGAACCTGCCAAGATCCCTCCACCTCCAGCAGGACAACCCTCACAGCGGTAATCAAGATAATTGCAGTGGCGAAGGATCAGTAGGAGATTAGGACAGCACTTTCTCATCTCTCCCTCTATCCTTAAAAGGATAGTGGAGGTCTCTGGTGTTGGTTCCGATGATACTGTAGTGGAGATTGGAGCAGGGGATGGCAGGCTTACAGCAATCCTTGCAGAAAGGGTCAGAAAGGTAATAGCCATTGAACTTGATGTAGATTTTGTCAAGGGGTTGCTTCAGTCCTTCAGGTCTGTAAGGAATGTAGAGATAGTTCATGAGGATGCCCTGCGATACGATTACAGTGTTATAGGTCCTTTCAGGGTTGTATCCAATATACCTTACTATATAACCACTCCCCTGATATTCAGACTTCTTGAAGAGAAGGATCTGCTATCAATGACCCTCACGGTCCAGAAGGAGGTTGCCGAGAGGATTGTGGCGTCTCCTGGTTCAAAGGCCTATGGAGTCCTCTCGATAATGGTCCAATATATCGCTAAGCCAGAGATAAAGTTCTTTATACCGCGTGGTGCCTTCAGACCAAGGCCAAAGGTTGACTCAGCAGTAGTGCATCTAAGGATTGGGAGAGATCTTCCGAAGGCAAAAGATGAAGTTCTCTTCAGGAGGATTGTAAGGACCGCATTCTCCAGCAGGAGGAAGACCCTCTTAAATTCATTAAAGGCCCTCGCTAAAGGTGGAGAAATAACAGTTAAAGACTTAAAAGGGATTCTTGAGAGATGTAATATTGATCCCAATAGAAGGCCTGAAACATTCAGTATCGAAGAATTTATCAGGCTGAGTGATGAGGTAACAGTGAGGTGGCGAGGTAACAGTTGAGTTGACAGCAGATCTTATAGAGGCATCTCATAAGAGAAGTAGAGCTTTATATCTTTACTCTCAGCATATCTTCTCACCGCTGGTGAGGCCTGATAGGTTACTGCTACAAGGATCTTTTCACCTTTAATCACTTTATCTACTTTTTTGACAAGATTTATAAAATCATCTATATCGGATTTTTTAAGCTGAGTCTTGCACTCCCCGATAATCCAGAGCTCCCTTCCATCTGACTTTGCCTTCCCGATTATATTCACCTCTTCATATCTGTTTGGTGCGATCTCGATATAATCCCTTTTAAGATTAATTACATCTACTGAGAAATCTCTTTTTAGAAGCCTTGGAAGGCCTTTATATGCCCTATCCTCAAGAACATATCCCACTGTGTGGGAGAGTCCACCAAGTTGGTCTCTCGTCTTTTTATGCTCGCCTACAAGCTCCTTCAGTGACTTTGTAAGTTCTCTGATCTCTTGCTCTGTTTCCTTCTGGGCCTTAATAAGTTCCTGAACAGTCTCCTCAAGCCTTGTAAGCCTCACCTCCGTTACTTTCTGTGCCTCAGCAAGCTCTTCCACTCTTTGTTCAGTTCTTTTTTGTGCCTCAGCAAGTTCTTCTATTCTTTGTTCAGTTCTTTTTTGAGCTTCAGCGAGTTCTTCTATTCTTTGTTCAGTTCTTTTTTGTGCCTCAGCGAGTTCCTCTACTCTTTGTTCAGTTCTTTTCTGTGCCTCACCAAGCTCGAAAACAATCTTGTTTAACTCACGGAAATCCTCTTTTGTAACAGTATTTTTGAGTTCTTCATAAATAGTTCCCAGGATCTCTGCCAGATTTTTAGCAGCAGAGGGATCAAAGGTTTCTTTCAGTTTTTCAAAAATCTTCAAGGTATCAAGCATCTTTTTAAGAGATCTGACCTCGTCTTTGAGACCCTATTACACTATCCTGAGCAGGCTCAGTCCAGTTGTGGGGTCAGGCATCCTTTCTACATTTACTCCTTCTATCTCAATAAGGATTGCCTCAATTATCAAAAAGACCTCTCCCTTTTCTCTCAGACATCCTACAGAGACAGTTTCTCTCAGACATCCTCCAGAGACAGCCTCACCCTTTCCGAAGACACCGTGGAGGTGTATCTTTGGCACATCACCCTGCCAGAATATTGTTCCTATTGCAATAACCTCATGGCTGTCACTTATTTCCTTCCATATAGATTCTGGAGGCAGTTCATCCCTTTTTGGGCCCACCACAATCCTTCCTTTTCTTAGACCACCGATAAGATAAAATACCCCTGCCTTTATATCCTCCTTCTTTACAATCTCTTGAAGATTCAGGAGGATGTCTTCTCTGTCTTCAAATCTTGCAATTATAATCCTGCCAGCCTTGCCTGTTGTGTATTTCATGGTTTCCAGTACTCCTCAAACCTTCCATCTTTTGTGATCCATACCACATAGGGAGACTTCACCACATCTCCCTTTTCATCAAATTTTATCTCTCCCAGTGCACCTGTGAACTTCAATTCGCGCAGCTTCTCTGATATGGCCTTACCATCAGTGGAACCAGCAGACTTTATGGCTGTAAGGAGGACATTTGTAGCATCGTAGGCATAAATGGAATAAGGTCCTGGTTCACCAAACCTCTCGCGATATTTTTTAAGAAATTCCCTTGCAGATGGCATCTTTTCAGGGTCCTGACCAAAGGTGAGGTATGTGCCTTCAGCAGCCTGTCCAGCTATCTCTATAAATTTGGGGTCTATCGTTCCGTCACCACTCATAAAAATGGCCTTTATCCCCAGCTCTCTTGCCTGTTTGATGATAAGGCCTGCCTCTGGATAGATCCCACCGAAATATATCAATTCAGGAGACTTCTCTTTTATGGCTGTAAGAACGGGTTTAAAGTCCTGTTCTCCCTTGGTTATGCCTCCAAAATACACAATCTCTCCATAACCCTGAAGATTCTTCCTCACCTCCTCTGCAAGACCCTGTCCATAGGTGGTCCTGTCGTGAATTATGGCAATCCTCTTCACTCCAAGTTTCCTCTTAATAAATTCTGCTCCTACCATACCCTGCTGGTCATCCCTGCCACAGATCCTGAATACATTCTTATAGCCCCTTTCTGTGAGCTGAGGGTTTGTTGAGGCAGGTGTAATCATGGGGATGCCAGCCCTGTTGTAGATGTCAGAGGCAGGGATGGAACAGCTTGAGTTAAAGTGACCTATTACGGCCACAACCCCCTTTGTTACAAACTTGTTGGCAACACTCACTGCCTGTTTCGGATCTGACTGGTCGTCACCAACAATAACCTCTATCCTTTTGCCAAGGACACCTCCCTTCTGATTCCATTCCTCAACAGCAAGGGTTACTGCATTTCTGAAATCAGAGCCCATCTTTGCCTCAGGTCCGGACATAGGGCCTGCTATGGCAATAGTTAGGGTATCCTGTTTTTTACAGGAGACAAAAAGAAGAAGGAGTGATAAAGATAAAAAGAATAGTTTGAATCTCATAAAACACCTCCCAGCAAATCTTGCTGTTAGCTCGCCACCAAAGGCCTGAAGTGCCTTATTATCCTTAAAAAGCCCTTCAGGTTTTCCCTCACCTCTCCTTCTATTATACCTGAAGATACAGCCACTGCGTCAGCCCCATTTTTAAGCACCTCCATAAGGTTTTCGGCCTTTATTCCCCCTATTGCTACCACAGGGATCTTGACCTTCTCTTTTATTGTCCTTATTGCCTCGGCACCCTTTGGGATGCCAGCATCCTTTGTAGTGGTCGGAAATATCGGACCAAATCCAATATAGGCTGCACCAGAGAGCTCTGCCCGTGTTGCCTCTTCAAGGCTATGGGTGGAGATACCAATGGGCATCTCGGGTGCAATCCTTCTGGCAAACTGAATGGGAAGGTCATCCTGACCGAGGTGAACTCCGTCAGCACCTACGGCAATTGCCAGATCTATAAAGTCATTAATTATTAAAATAGCCCCGAATCTTTCAGTGAGCTTCCTGATCTCAAGGCAGTCTCTATACTGTAAGAGCCTTGGCGTCTCCTTGCCCCTGTACTGGATCCACCTTATCCCTTCTTCAAGGAGTATCCTTATCCTTTCGGTAATATCAGGCATCTTCTCTGAAGAAGGACAGATCACCTGAATAGGAGGATCTGGGATCAGAAACCTCACTGTTTCTCCGCCACCTCTGTATGATTTGAGTTGCTCATCTCTTCCAGAAGGGATGTGGTGTATCTGCCCTCAAGGAATTTGGGATTTGAAAGGAGTCTCTTATGGAATGGTATCGTTGTCTTGATGCCCTCAATAATAAACTCGTCAAGTGCCCTTGCCATCCTCTTTATTGCCTCCTGTCTGTCTCTGCCATGGACTATGAGCTTTGCTATCAGGGAGTCATAAAAGGGTGGCACGGTGTATCCTGCGTATATGGCAGTATCAACCCTCACGCCAGGGCCTCCTGGAATGGAGAGGAATGTAATCCTTCCTGGTGAGGGGGTGAACCTTTCAGGATCCTCTGCATTTATCCTGCACTCAATTGCCCATCCCTTAGGTCTTATGTCTGATTGTCTCAAATCCAGTTCATAACCTGCTGCAATCTTTATCTGTTCCTTCACTATGTCCACTCCTGTAACAAGTTCTGTTACAGGATGCTCAACCTGAATCCTTGTGTTTATTTCAATAAAATAGACATTCCCCTCTTCATCAACAATAAATTCAAAGGTCCCGGCATTTCTGTATCTTAATGCCCTTGCTGCCTTTACAGCCAGCTCACCAATCCTTTTTCTCTGTTTTTCATTAAGAAAAGGAGAGGGTGATTCCTCAAGGAGTTTCTGGTGTCTGCGCTGTACTGAGCACTCCCTTTCTCCAAGATGAATCACTGTGCCCTTAGAATCAGCAAGGATCTGTATCTCTATATGTCTTATATTGGAGATGTATTTCTCTATATAGAGCTCACCATTTCCAAAGGCTGCAAGGGCCTCCCTCTGGGCCATATGGAAGGCCTGTTCAAATTCTGACTCATTCCTTACAATCCTCATCCCCTTCCCACCTCCACCAGCAGAGGCCTTTATGACTACTGGAAAGCCGATCCTCTTCACCACCTTTTCTGCCATATCCTCTGAGGTTATCGGTCCGTCACTTCCTGGCACAACAGGAATACCCCTTCTTTTCAGGATAGCCCTTGCCTTTGCCTTGTCCCCTCCGATCCTGATATTTTCAGGTGTGGGGCCTATAAAGGTTATGCCCGAACTTGCACAGGCCTCGGCAAAATGGGGATTTTCTGAGAGGAAGCCGTAGCCTGGATGTATGGCCTCTGAATCTGTTATCTCTGCTGCTGAGAGGATGGCAGGGATGTTCAGATAGCTCTGCTGTGGATTGGCAGGTCCAATACATATTGCCTCATCGGCATATCTTACATGAAGGGATTCCCTGTCTGCCTCCGAAAATACTGCCACCGTCTTTATGCCCAGCTCCTTACAGGCCCTGATAATCCTCAGGGCAATCTCTCCCCTGTTGGCTATGAGTATCTTCTTAAAGAGTTTCATACAGGATCGATCAAGAATAGTGGTTCTCCATATTCTACAGGCTGGCCATTCTCCACGAGGATCCTTACAACAACTCCATCTACCTCAGATTCCACCTCATTCATCAACTTCATTGCCTCAATGACACAGAGGGTCTGGCCCTTTTTGACCCTTGTGCCCACCTCCACAAATGGCGGGGCATCAGGTGATGGTGAACGATAGAATGTCCCCACTATAGGTGCGGTGACTGTAATGAGGCGTTTGGTCTCTTCCTCCTGAGACGGCTGGGCCTTCTGCTCTACCTGACTCAGTGGAGAAGTTACAGTAGTCTGTCGGATCTCAAAGGGGCCGAGAAATCTTTCACGCCTGATCTTTATCTTTGTGCCTTCTTTCTCTATAACGAGTTCTGTAATATCTGTATCCTTCAGGAGGCCCAGGAGTTCTTTCAGTTCATCAAGATTCATTACTTTACCCTTTCCACATATTCAGCTGTCCTTGTATCAACCTTTATGATATCTCCCTCTACGATGTGGAAGGGAACCTTTATAACCGCACCCGTCTCAAGGACAGCTGGTTTTGTGCCACCCGAAGCAGTATCTCCTTTAAAAGGAGGTTCTGTCTCAATAACCTTTAATTCCACAAACATTGGAGGTTCTACCACAAGGGGTTCTCCCTTATAGTAGATTACATGGACATTCATGTTCTCTTTCAAGAATCTTCTTGCCTCTCCAAGGGCCTCTTCATTTATCGAAACCTGTTCATAGGTCTCCAGATCCATGAATACATACTCCTTCCCCTGAGAGTAGAGGAACTGCATCTCCTTCTCCTCAAGGGCAGGCTCTGGGAGTTTCTCTTCAGCATTCAGGTTTTCATCTATAACCCTTCCTGTCTTGAGGGATTTAAGCTTCACCCTCACAATTGGTGTCCTTTGTTGCATCTTTACATGCTGAAACTCAATAACCTCATAGGGTTCACCTTTAAATTCAATCTTTCTCCCTTTTCTTAATTCATTAGCAGGGATCACAGGATCACCTCCCTCTTGTTTATTACTGGAAAGGTATTAATAGTTTACACAATTCAATATACTATGGGCAAGAAGATTTCTCTTTTTAAGCAAGCCCGAAGATTATCTCCCTCTCCACCTCATCAATCCTATCAACTCTCACTACGATCTCATCTCCTATTTTAAATCTCCTCCCTGTTCTTTTACCTCTCAGTGTGAGAGACCCTTCATCGTATATATAAAAATCATCTGTCAGGTAGGAGAGATGGAGGAATCCCTCTACATAAAACTCCTTCAGCCTTACCTTCATGCCATAGGGTGTTATGGATATAATGTTACCTCCAAATTCCTCACCAATTTTATCCTTCATAAACCAGACCCTCATGGCATCAATTACATTATTTTCAGCCTCATCAGCAAGCCTCTCCATCCTTGATGAATGGAAGGCAATGGAGGGAAGGATCTCTTCAAGTTCTTTAATCCTTCTCTCGTTCAGTTTATTCGTAAGGACATCCCTCAGGATTCTGTGAACCACAAGGTCAGGATACCTCCTTAAGGGTGATGTGAAATGGGTATAGGATCTTGAGGCGAGTCCAAAATGACCCACATTCTCTGTTGAGTATCTTGCCTGTTTGAGGCTTCTGAGGAGGATATAATTAAATGTTTCTTCCTGGGGTTTCCCCTTCATCTCCTTTAATAGCTCTGCGAAATGGGATGCCTTAAGGAGTCTCTTCCCTGTGAGATTTTTAACAATCCTTGATAATTCCTCAATCTTTAACGGATCAGGTTTTTCATGAATCCTGAAGATTGTGGGGATACGAAGGCCTTCAAGATACTCTGCCACTGCCTCATTTGAGGCGATCATGAATTCCTCTATTATCATGTGGGCAAAGGTTCTTTCTGCCTTTATGATGTTTTCAGGTCTGCCCTGGAGATCCAGGAGGACCTCGGGTTCGGGAAGGTCAAAGTCAAGGCTTCCCCTTGCAATCCTCCTCTCCCTTAGGAGCCTCGCAAGTTCTTCCATCATCTCAAGGTCTTCAAGGATGTGGCTATACTTAGCCCTTTCCTGTGGGTCTTTTTCTATGAGTATCTTCGCCACCTCGGTGTAGGTCATCCTCTCACGGCTTTTTATGATTGCTGGATAGAAGGTGGCATTTAACCTTTCGCCCTTTTCATTAAAGAATATCTCTACCGTGAATGTTGCCCTCTCTACATGGGGTTTCAGACTGCATATATCCTCAGAGAGCTCCTTTGGAAGCATCGGGATTACCCTGTCAGGAAGATATACGCTTGTTCCCCTCTTCCTTGCCTCTCTGTCGATGGAGCTATCCCATGGCACGAAATAACCTACATCCGCTATATGGACATAGAGGATGTAACCATCCTTAAGCCTTTTTATGGATATGGCATCGTCAAAGTCCTTTGCATTTTCTCCATCAATGGTTATGGTGAGAAGGTGCGTGAGGTCCTTTCTGCCTCTTCTGTCCAGAGGTATTTCTGCAATCTCCTTTGCCTCTGCTGATACATCGGGAGGGAATCTCCTTGGGAGATTAAACTCCTCCATTATGGCTTCTATCTCGGCACGGGGTGTATCAGGTCTTTTCAGGATCTTCACTACCCTCCCTATTGGTGGTCTTGTATCAGTGGGATACTGGATTATCTCGGCTATTACATGGTCTGAACTCCTTGCACCATTCCTTCCCTCTGGTGGGATGTATATATCAAGATTAAGGTTTTTATTTTTTGGCCTCACAAAGGAACCGAATCTGCCATATTCAAAAAGTCCTGCTATCCTCGTATTTGCCCTTTCAAGTATCTTGATAATCCTTCCACCTCTTCTTGCAGGCTCCTCAATCCTTGCAATGACCCTATCGTTGTCCATGGCACCGAGGGTGTATCTTGAAGGGATAAAGATGTCCCTCTCCCCAGGTCTTTCTGGTATAACAAAACCGTAGCCATCTCTGTGTGCCTCAAAATATCCCGTAACAAGGCTCATCTCATCAGGAGGTGCATAATGACCCTTTCTTGTCTTTACAAGTTCACCACTTTTAACCAGTTCCCTGAGCATCCTCTTGAGGGATTTGATCTCCCTTTTCTGTAGTTTCAACAATCTCACTATCTCTTCAAAGCAGAGTGGCTTGGGGCTCTTTTTAAAAAGTCCTCTTATATCTTCTCTGCTGAGGGGCATCTCTTTATCCTGACCCTTTTGCGAGGCTTATTGCCTTTGAGAATTCCTCAGGGGGGACCTCCTGAAGGCTTACCTTTCCGATCGCTGAAGGGATGACGCATCTTAACCTTCCACCCCTTGACTTCTTGTCAATAAGCATTGTGGATACAAGGTCCTCTGGATTCAGTTCTGAGGGTATGTAGGGATTCATCTGGAATGCCTCAAGGATATCCCTTATGGTCGCAGGGATTTCCCTATCAGAGAGTCCCATTGATACACCTGTGATTGCCTCTGCATACATGCCCATCGCCACTGCCTCACCGTGAAGGAATCTTGTATATCCAGTGATAGTCTCTATTGCATGACCGATGGTATGCCCATAATTAAGGATTGATCTGAGGCCCGATTCTTTTTCATCCCTTGAGACGACCTCTGCCTTAATAGCACAGGACCTGCTGATGATCTGGATGAGGGCCTCAGGTTCGAGGGCCAGGATATCCCTGTGGTGTTCTCTAAGATAATGGAAAAAGGCCTGATCCCAGATGATTCCGTATTTTATCACCTCTGCCATACCTGCGAGGAATTCCCTTTTTGGAAGGGTCTTCAGGAATTCTGTATCAATCAGGACAAATACGGGCTGGTGGAATGTCCCTATCATATTCTTTCCCAGTGGATGATTTACCGCTGTCTTTCCTCCAACAGAGCTGTCCACCTGGGCAAGGAGTGTTGTTGGTATCTGCACATAATCGATCCCCCTCATGAAGGTAGAGGCAACAAATCCCGTGAGGTCTCCTATGACCCCTCCTCCAAAGGCAATGAGGAGGGATGACCTGTCGAATCTATTTTCCAGGAGTCTTCCCTGCAGATAATAGAACCAGAGGATGTCCTTATACTGCTCACCATCGGGTATCACAAAAACCCTTGCCTTTAATTCCTGAGAGAGTCTTTTAAGGAGGTCATTATAAATTGAATTCAGTGTCTCATTTGTGACGATGGCAATCTTGGTGTAGTTTCTTCCTTTCAGGGGCGAAGTAACGGTGATAAAATCTATCAGTCTTGAGATAATCCCCTGACCAATAGAGATTTCATAACTCCTCTCTCCCAGTTCAACCCTTATATTCTTCATGAGGTCCTGTCCTTTAACTGTTACTTCGCCACCTCACTGTTACTTCGCCACCAAAGAGGTAGGAGTTTTATAATCTCCTCTGCTATCTCCTCTGGGGTCTTTCCATCTGTATCGATCATTATGTCAGCCTTTTCATAAAAGGGTCTCCTGATCTCAAGGAGCTCCCTGATCCTCCTTAAGGGATCCTCTACCTGAAGGAGTGGCCTTGATGTATCGTTCTTTGTCCTTTCATAGATAGTCTCTGGCTTTGCCTTGAGACAGATGATTATCCCGTTTCTCCTCAGGTTATTTAGATTTTCTTCTCTCAGGACTGCCCCACCACCAGTGGATATCACGGCGGACTGAAGGGCTGAAAGCCTCCTGATCACCTCTGACTCAATATCCCTGAAATAGGGCTCACCAAATCTCCTGAATATCTCCGT
>CAMTWD010000023.1:0-5115 GCA_947085365.1 uncultured Nitrospirota bacterium
GCTCTTTGTCTACCGGGATGGACAGACCTTCCATCTCACCCTTTCAATGAAATAGTATGCCCCTCTTCAGGTATGCCGGTTACAGAAAGGATGGTTCAAGGACAGAAGGAATCATAGAGGCTTCCACAGAGATGGAGGCCGTTATAAGGCTGAAGGAAATTGGAATCTTTCCAAGTCTCATAAAAGTAAAGGCCCCCTCAAGAAGTTTCAGAAGAAAAGAGAATCTCAGCCTGCTCACAAGACAGCTCTCCACCCTCCTTGAAGCAGGGGTTCCCCTTATTGATAGCCTTAAGTCAATGGCACAGGAGGCCTCTGCCTCCATGGCAGAGGTCTTAAACGATGTAAGAGAAAAGGTGAGCGGTGGTTCATCCCTTTCAAAGGCCCTTGAGGACCACAGAGATCTCTTTCCTGATTTTTATATAAATATGGTAAAGGCTGCTGAGATGAGCGGAGAGCTTCCTGATGTCTTAAAGAAGATAGCAGATTATCTCGAGGCACAGGAGGCAATCAAGGCAAAGATAAGAAGTGCCATGATATATCCATCCATAATGCTCACAGTCGCCACCCTTATCCTCTTATTTATATTTCTTTATGTAATGCCCAAGGTGATTGTGATCTTTGAGAGCTCAAAAACAGGCCTTCCATTAATAACGAGGATACTGGTCTTCATTACAAAGATTATAAAGAACCTCTGGTTTCTCATACCCCTCTTCATCTTAGGCCTCCTCTACGGGGCTAGATACATAAAGAAGAGCTATCCAGAGTTTATTGACAGGCTCCTTATGAGAGAACCACTTAGGATACTGATGCCCCTTTATGTGGCAAGATTTACAAGGACGCTCTCCTTTCTCCTGGAAGGAGGTGTCTCCATGATAAAGGCCCTCGAGATATCGGGAAAGGTGACAGGAAACAGGATAATTGAGGGCCATGTCATCAAGGCTGCAAGGTCTGTAGCAGAGGGGGCAAGGCTCTCGAGTTCCCTTGAGATATTTCCTCCTGTGCTTATTGAACTCATAGCAAATGGTGAAAAAAGTGGAAGGCTTGTGGAGAACCTCAAAATGGCCTCAAGGGCCTACGAAGAGGAATTCTCAAGAAGGCTTTCAAATATTATGACACTCCTTGAGCCTCTCTTGATTATAATAATGGGGATTGTGGTGCTCTTTGTTGTCCTTGGCGTAGTCCTTCCCATATTCGAACTTAATCAGCTTATAAGGCTATGACAAAAAGGGATATAGTAATCATAACGGGTCTTTCTGGTTCAGGAAAGAGTGTTGCCCTGAAATCCCTTGAGGATGCCGGTTATTTCTGCATGGATAACTTTCCCCTGATACTTCTTCCAGCATTCTTGAAGCTCCTTTCTCCCGGAAGTGATATAACCAGGATAGGGATAGGTGTTGATGTGAGAGAGAAGGAATTCCTCAGGGATGCAAAAGAGGTGATATCCTCCCTTAAAAAGGACCACATTACAGAGATAGTATTTCTTGAGGCAGATCCTGAGGTGATAAAGAGGAGATACCGTGAGACGAGAAGACCCCATCCCCTTGGTGATGAGATTGATAGGGCGATCGAGCAGGAAAGGAAGATCCTTTCAGACCTGAGGGATATGGCAGACAGGATACAGGATACATCAAATATGTCACCCCATGAATTGAGGGCATGGATTCTTTCAAATTATTCAAGAACTACAGAGACAGGACCTGTTGTGACGCTCCTTTCCTTCGGCTATAAATACGGGATACCCCAGAATATCGATCTCCTCTTTGATGTAAGATCCCTTCCAAATCCCTATTTTGTACCTGAGCTGAGTTCAAAGACAGGTCTTGAAGAAGATGTAAGGGATTTTGTCCTTAAGAGGGTTGAGGCAAAGGAACTCCTGAAAAGGCTTGAGGATCTGTTAGAATATATGTTGCCTGCCGTGATAAAAGAGGGCAGAAGGTATATAACCATCGCTGTGGGATGCACTGGAGGAAGACATAGGTCACCCGTCATAGTAGAGGAGCTGAAAAAGATCATAGAGAGATTTCCTGTAAAGATCTCGGTTATCCACAGGGAGCTTTCATGATATATCTTGACTACAATGCCACAACACCTGTTGATCCGAGGGTTCAGGAGGCAATAACTGAGGCCCTAAGGGAATTTGGTAATCCCTCAAGTCCTCATCTCTTAGGTAGAAGGGCAAGGTTTATTATTGATACAGCCCGCACCAATGTGGCAAGGCTAATAGGAGCAAAACATGGTGAGATAATATTCTGCTCAGGAGGCACCGAGGCTAACAACCTTGCAATAATAGGAACTGCACTGAGATATGGCAGAGGCCATATTATAACATCAAGCATAGAACATCCCTCTGTCCTGAATCCCTGCAGATTTCTTCAGGAGAATGGCTTCAGTGTAAGTTATCTGCCCGTTGGCTCTGATGGAATGGTTGATCCTGATGATGTAGTAAATGCCATAAGAAGGGATACCATCCTCGTGACTATAATGCATGCAAATAATGAGACGGGAGTGATTCAGCCCATCTCAGAGATAGGAAAGGTTGTGGAAGAAAAGGGCATCACCTTCCATACAGATGCAGCCCAGAGCATCGGAAAGATCAATACCTCTGTTGTGGAGCTTAATGTCTCAATGCTCACCATTGTCTCCCACAAGTTTTATGGGCCCAAAGGAGTCGGTGCCCTTTATGTTAAGAACGGTATTCCTCTAAGGCCCATCCTCTACGGTGCCGGTCACGAAATGGGCATCAGGCCAGGGACAGAAAATGTCCCTGGTATTGCAGGTCTTGGAAAGGCCTCAGAGATAGCCCTAACAGAATTGAATCAGTGGACAAAAAGGTTGTCTTCTCTTACAGAAAAACTCCTTGAGGGTCTTCTCCAGATTGATGGTGCCGAGCTTAACGGCCACAGAAGCTTCAGACTTCCCAATACCATCAATCTATCCATAGAGGGCATAGATGCCCATGAACTTGTCACAAGACTATCTGATAGGATTGCCCTCTCAACAGGTGCAGCCTGTCATGCCGGACAGAGGCATCCAAGCCATGTCCTTAAGGCAATGGGTCTGAGTGATGAGAGGGCCTTATCCTCCATAAGATTAAGCACAGGAAAGGATACAACAGAGGATGAGATAGGGCAGGCCATTGAAATAATTAAATATGAGATACAGAGGATGAGGGCATCATGATAGAGGTAAGAGTAAAGTGGAGAGGGAACAGTTCCCAGTGGCGAGGTAACAGTTGAGAAAAAAATAATATGCAAGAAAGGATTCTTCTCGGACATGGCAGTGGTGGAAGGCTCATGCACGAGCTTCTGAGGAGATATTTCCTGCCAGAGTTTTCTATAAAACAGGCACTTGATGCAGCCCTTATTGATAAACTGGATGGAAGACTTGCCTTTACAACTGATTCCTATGTAGTCACACCGCTCTTTTTCCCAGGCGGAGACATAGGAGAGCTGGCAGTAAACGGGACTGTCAATGACCTCTCTATGATGGGAGCAACTCCATTGTATCTTACTGCGGGATTCATAATTGAGGAGGGTTTTCTGATAGAGGATCTAAAAAGAATACTGTCATCCATGTCAGAGGCAGCAAAAAGGGCAGGCGTGAAGATAGTGGCGGGTGATACAAAGGTTGTGGAAAGGGGTAAGGCAGATGGTGTATTCATAAACACATCGGGCATAGGCATTATACCTGATGGGATAGAGGTCCATCCCGGCAGGATCAGACCTGGAGACAGGGTGATTATAAGCGGACCAGTGGGTACCCACGGTATAAGCATCCTTTCAAGGAGAAATGGTCTCTCTTTTGAGCCGGCTCTTGAGATTGACACAAAGCCACTAAATCATATAGTAAAAAGACTCATCGAAGAGTCCATAGATATCCATGCCATGAGAGATCCCACAAGGGGTGGTGTGGCTACAACACTTAAGGAGATCAGCATCGAGACAGGACTGTGTATAGAAATAGAAGAGGAGCGTATCCCTGTGCTTCCTTCTGTAAAGGGTGCCTGTGAGATACTTGGCCTTGATCCACTCTACTCAGCTAATGAAGGTGTAATGGTCCTCTTCGTCAGAGAAGAGGACGAAAAGAGGACTATAGAGATTCTGAGGGAATCTGGTGAGACCCATGCAACCTCCATCGGGATTGTAAAAGAAGGGCCAGCGGAAATGGTCCTCCTCAAAACAGGGATAGGTGGCACAAGGATACTTGAGATGCTATCAGGAGAACAGCTTCCAAGGATATGCTGATTTTAAAATAAATAAAAAGAGGTTGACTTTTTAAAGGATTTCAAGCAAAATTATAATACCATGGCAAAGGAAGAACTGGAAAAACTGAAACAGAAAGTTGAAAAGGATCCCCTTTCAAAACTCTTCGTGCCCCTTGCTGAGGAATACAGAAAACTGGGAATGCTTGACGAGGCCATCTCAGTATTACTGAAGGGCCTCGAAACACAGCCCAATTATATGACAGCAAGGGTTGCCTTAGGAAAGATATATCTTGCGAAAAACATGCTTAAAGAAGCAAGGGAGGAGTTTAAAAAGGTAATAAAAGCCATTCCTGACAATCTCTTTGCCCTGAAAAAGGTGGCTGAGATATCCAAGACCCTCGGTGATATTCCTGAGGCGATTGAGGCCTATAGCAGGATTACGAAACTGAATCCCTTAGATGAAGAGGCAAAGGCGAACCTTGAAAACCTCAAGAATCAGTTATCTCCCCAGCCCGAGCCCCCAACCTCAAGACCAATAGAGATTCCAAGGCCAGAGGAACCTTCCTCAGAAGGGAAAGAAATAGAGACCCTTATGCCAGAAAGTGAGACCTCCTATAGTGAGGAGGAATTTGAAAGATTCAAGAACGAATTTCTATCCCGAGGTGCCCTTGTAGGAGAAACTCCGGAATCCCCTTCTGAGACAGAGATTCAGGATGTGGAGATAGCAGAAGAGGAAGGAGAGGTTTTTTTAATAGACTCCTCGGGTGGCGAGGTAACAGTTCCTAGTGGCGAGGTAACAGTTGGAGTCTCACAGGGGGAAACTGTGTTTCCCCCTGTGTACCCCCAAACAGTTCCTAATGGCGAGGTAACAGTGCTTAGTGGCGAGGTAACAGTTCCTAGTGGCGAGGTAA
>CAMTWD010000024.1:0-3013 GCA_947085365.1 uncultured Nitrospirota bacterium
AAAAAGAAGGTGGGGTTTATAGCCTCCTTGCAAGGCAGAAAAGTCTCCTTTACGAGGATCAACTGAAAAAGGGGGATCAGGCACTTCAGACAGCCACTCCATTAGAGCTATTCTATCGTGTCTTGCGCAATACCATAATCGCTGACCCTGAGATGAAGGAGACTCAACGGGAGATACATAGAAGATTATTCCTTTTCATAAAACTCGGCCTGAAGGATGAAGTTTCAGAGGAGATAACCTCTCTGGTGAATAGGTGTTTCCAGACCGTTACTCCATTGGTTAATACTGCAGAAAAAGGGGAGGAAGATCTCCAGAACTCAACCTGCTATAGATTTCTTTC
Organism: uncultured Nitrospirota bacterium; assembly: GCA_947085365.1. GTDB lineage: Bacteria > Nitrospirota > Thermodesulfovibrionia > Thermodesulfovibrionales > CALJEL01 > CALJEL01. The sequence goes on from CAMTWD010000024.1 coordinate 341, forward strand.
CTCAATCGGATTATTCTATTACAAAACCGATCAGCCACACCGGGCTGTTTCCCTCTATTCAAGATTGAAATCCCTTCCTTCCATAGGAGAACAGATAGATGACTCCCTCCTTTATCCCATCCTATTTTCAGAGGCTATTCTGAGTGCTTCAAAACGGTTTGATATTGATCCCTTTTTATTGCTCTCTATCATAAGGGAGGAGAGCAGGTATAATCCCAGGGCTGTTTCTCCTGCAGGTGCTGTAGGATTAATGCAGATCATGCCTCATACTGCAAAGAGGATTTCCCTTGAAGTGGACGGCTCTTTAAAGGGAGATGCCAGAGAGAATCCTCTTACAGATCCTGAACGGAATATCTACCTTGGGGCATCCTATCTAAGCAGGCTTATTAAGAGATATAAAGGTCTATCTTATGCTATCGCTGCATATAACGCAGGAGAATCTGCTGTGGATGCGTGGCTCAGGAATAACTATTCTCAAGAAGATGAATTTATAGAAGATATACCTTATGGAGAAACCATAAACTATGTAAAGAGGGTCCTCTCCACTTACGAGAGATACCTGAGGATATATGGGCAAAGGGCCTATGGAGAACCACCGTCCCTAAGCCACTAAGAACTGTTGGGGGTACACAGGGGGGAACATTTGTTCCCCCCTGTGAGACCCCAACTGTTACCTCGCCACCATCCGTAACCTTAGACTGCCACGACGCCTTTAAGGCCAGGGACATGCTTCTTGAGCTCTGCCTCTATACCACCCTTGAGGGTCATGATGGACATAGGGCAGGTACCGCAGGCTCCAACAAGCCTCACCTTCACAATATCATCCTCTGTTACCTCCACGAGTTCTACATCCCCTCCGTCTCTTTGGAGCATTGGCCTTATCCTGTTAATAACCTCTTCGATCTTGGTGCGATCAATCATTTGCTTTACCTCCTCATTGAGATCTTTAAAGATATCATGCTTAGATATTTTAACTCATTTTATATGTAAAAAGGATGATTTAGGTCATACTGCCTTAAAGACTTCTCAAATTAACCTCCCTTGTGATAAAATAAGATAAATCTTTAAGAAGGCGAAATATGGTTCCTGTTAATTCGCCACTAATCAGTCATCAGACCTTCTAAAAAAGTCTTTCTTCTCAAAAAGATTTTAATCAAGATCTTGACAGTCCTATGAAGATAGTTGGCATATCGGGTTCACCCCATAAAAAAGGAGGGGCACTTCAACTGCTTCTTGCTGCTTTAAAAGGGGCTCAAAGAGAGGGAGCTCAAACCGAACTTTATAATGTATACGATGGGGAGATCAAGCCCTGTATCGGTTGTATAAAGAATGAAGAGAGGGGTTGTAGATTTCCCTGTATCTTTGAAGATTACGGTCAGATCTTACTTAAAAAGATCCATGAATCCGATGGTATAATCTTTGCCACACCAGTATACTGGTTTGCCCCCAGTGGCCCCCTGAAGAATTTTCTGGACAGGATGACCTGTTTAGAAAATATGATAGCCTATGGAGAACCAAGCTATATGGAGGGAAAGATTGTGGGTGCTATTGCCGTGGGAGCTGATGCGGGATGTCTAAATGCTGCAGGTTATTTAATTACTGTCCTGAACTCAATGGGGGCTATCGTACCACCCTGGGGGATTGCCTATTCTCATAAAGGAGACAAGGCCCTGTGGGATAATAAGGCCTTGCTCGATGCTATAAATATTGGCATCTTGGTTTCCCGCATGATCTCCCTTATGAAGGGAGAGAGGAGAAAGATCAGCTTTGAAGAAGACCATGCCTTAGCCCAGGCTATTCAACGAGAAATCCTCTCAGAATTAGAATTAACTTCCTTGCCAGTGGCGAGGTAACAGTTCTCACAGCCTTATCCCGAATGTCTGTCTGCCACCTTTGATGCACCAAAGGAATCAGGCTTGGTCACTGGCACATATCCTGAACCCGCTACCATCCCCACAACCTCTTTTATGATCTCCTTCGTCTCACCATTTTCACCCACATCAATATGTATCTCTACTGGAAGTTTTGAATAGCCATTTTCTGAGAGTCTCTGCCTTAGCATCTCTGCTATCTCAAGGCTCATGGTGGTCTCGAGCATAATCCTCTGTCTTAGATTTCTAATCTTTCTGTACCTGAATTTTCTGTAAAAATATCTTCCCCCTGCTCCTTTTCTATGAATAACTATGGCGACAACAAAGGTTGTTTCGTCACCAAGAAGGGAGTCACTGCCTATTATGAGCCTGTATCTCTTTTCAGGTGCTGCTTCAATGAATTCTATAAGTTTTGAGAATACACCATCAAAGGTGAGAGTCCCTGAGGTAGGACTCTGAAAGATAAGCCTCTCTTGCGACTCTGTCTCCACAGTTACCTCGCCACCAATATAGTGGCTTTTATTTTAGTCTTTTTGTTGTTGAAATGACAAGGGTTCGCATTGATCCACGAAAGAGATAGAAATTTCCCAATAGTTTCCTTTCCCTTGAGGACCCCCTCACCCTCGCCCTCTCCCCAAAGGGGAGAGGGGTCCCCAAAAAATCGAAGATTTTTTGGGGTAGCGGTAGGGAATAAGAAAATAGGGACTTTCTCCCCAAAGGGGAGAGGGGGTCCTAAAAAACAGGCTGAAGGCGGTAGGCAATAATTAGGCTGAAGGCTGAAGGCGGTAGGCTGAAGTTAAAA
>CAMTWD010000025.1:0-8782 GCA_947085365.1 uncultured Nitrospirota bacterium
AATTCTTTATTCTATCTTCAGCCTTCAGCCTAAAGCCTTAAGCCTATTTGGGAGGTAAACCTGCACCTCCGAGGTGCAAGAATCTTAAACAAATATGAGAGACCTCAGGGACAAAATTATGATCTAACCAATACCCCATTTGGGGGACAGGGAATTTTGATCTAACACGGACCCTTTATTGAGAGAGGGGAAGTTCAATGGTAAAGGTCGTTCCCTTTCCTGGAGTGCTTTTCACAGAGATATCTCCGTTGTGGGCCTTTATTATCCCGTAGGTGATGGAGAGACCCAGTCCTGTTCCTTTTCCAACAGGTTTTGTTGTAAAGAAGGGTTCAAAGATCCTGTTGAGGTGTTCCTCAGGGATTCCAATCCCTGTATCGGAAATCTCCATTATCACAGACCCATCACCTCTTCTTATCGAGACCGTTATCATTCCCTCTGACCTGCCGGTCTCCACTATCGCATCATAGGCATTCTTAAGGAGGTTCATTACGACCTGCTCTATCTGGTTAAAATCAACGATAACAGGAGGAACATCCTGGTAGTCCTTTCTGATCTCGATCCCTGCTGAGGTGAATTCATAATCAAGGAGATCGACCACCTTATTCACAATCTGCCGGAGGTCAACAGCTTCTCTTATAAACTCCCTCTGTCTTGCAAAGTCCCTCAGATTCTTTATTATCCTTGATGCCCTCAGTGCCGAATCATATATCCTTGATAATATGGTTTTATGATGCTCGGGGACTGTTTCATCTGTCATAATCATCTCAGAATACCCAACTATTATCTGCAGGGGATTGTTCAATTCATGACTCACCCCAGCTACCAGTTCACCAAGGGCAGTGAGTTTTTCTGCCTGAGATGCCCTGTTGGCTATATTCCTTATCTCCTCTTCCTTTTTCTTCAAATCATCCTGAAGTTTAAGAAAGGCCCTCCTCACAGGCTCAAAATCACTGCTGAAATCCACCTCTGCCACATCCCTTCCCTGTGAGATCTCCTCTGATGCCCGAATTATAGAGAATATATTCCTATGAAGGGAGTTCCTCACAAAGAGGAAGACACCTACAAGGATAAGGCCTCCTGCAAGGATCAGACCTGTTGTGAGAAGGCTCACCAGTCTTAGTGAGGTAGTTCCACCCTCTATCCTCTTTTCCATAAGTGCCCTTCCCCTTACAAGGGCCTCAAAGGCAAGTTCGTCCATCTTTTTAAGAATCATCCTCACCTCACTGGAGGATATCTCTTCTCTTTCAGCCATATCCTTAAGCCTTAAATTGAGCATGGAGAATCTCTTTATGACAAAAAGGGCATCCTTATCTGAAGGAGAACCCTGATCAGACCCGTGACAACCAAGGCAACCCGAAAGAAGGGCCTCTACATCCTTTGATGAGGAAAGAATAGATTCCCTGCTTATTTCCATACCCTTAAATATCAGGAGATGTTCACGGAGGCTCTGTCTCTGAAGGAGGCTATCCTGAGCGGTACTGATCATGCCTATGGCACTGGTAAACCTTACAAGACTGAAAAGGGCTACAATAGCACCACCACCAAAGAGGAGCCCTATCAAGAGAAGGGCAATTATGAATGTCTTTTTTATCATATCAGCAATGGTCCTATATTATATCCAAAAACTTAAGATATATTGAACGCTTAAAGATTCTTCCCACAAAGGGATTCGGGGTGCTCAGTCACAGAAGTCATGAAGGTTATTGGTGGCCAAGTAACAGCAGAAGTTACAGTTATTAAAAGATAGACCTCATCCTTCCTGTCCTTTTATCAAGGATCACAATATCAAGGAGCTCTCCCTTTCTTCTTACCTCAATTACAAAGAACCATCTCCTCTCACCTATTAACCTCAACTCTATATCGCCAGAAAAGTAATCCCTCACGAGCCTCAGGGCCTCTTCAGGATTCCTTACGGGTCTCCTTTCTCCATAGAATCCCTTCTTCGGACAGAAATCACCATAAGGTGGCCTGTAATGATACCCTCCCTCCTTTACTGCATAAGCAGGAGGTGTAAAAATGAGAAGAGAATAAAACATTATGGTGTAAAAAAGAAATCTTAATGACAGACTCATCATCCTATTATGCACTGAGGTGCAGGCCTCCGCAACAGACGGCGTAGCCTGCACCGTTTCTCCTTTCCTTGGCCTCAGTCAGGAATCACTCCTTTTGAGCCATTCCCTGACATCCGCAAACCATAGGACCTCTGTGGTGCATTCCTCCACCAGCCATCCCACACCCCGGGCCATAGCCAACAAGGTCATACTTCTGGGCTGTCTTCTGGATCCTTGTCTGCAGGTCCACTATCTCCTTCCTGAGCTCTGCAATCCTGTCGAGGTCAGGGGTTTCCTTTGCATATTCAGCCCTGAGCTCCAGCTTCTTGATCTGCAGTTCGTCCCTGAGTGCCAGGGTCTCCTTCTGGAATTTCTTTACCTTCTCGATATCCAGGTTCTTCAGGTCAGACCCCTTCCAGCACATACCATCAGCCCAACTGCTACCTCGCCACTGAGGGGCCCTTGCATAGACAGTAGCACCGAGCCCAAGTATCAGAAGCCCAGCAATCACCATAAGAAATAATCTCTTCATCTTCCTTCACCTCCTTTCTTCTCTGATTTTCTAAACTTAATCATATCAGGAGATCGTGAAGGGAAAGAGAAGGGATTATGAAGAATTGTGAATGGAAGAAGGGAAATAGAGCTTAAAGACCGTTCCCTTTCCATACTCACTGAAGACCTCAATCTTACCTTCATGGGCCTCTACAAGCTCCTTCACAATCGAGAGCCCAAGCCCCAGTCCCTCGGAAAATCCTCTGTAAAATCTCTCGAAGATAAAAGGCAATTCTTCCTGCCTGATGCCACAACCTGTATCCCCAAACTCAAGGATAACCTGCGATGGTTCTTTCTCAGCCCTTATCCAGATCCTCCCACCATCACCTGTAGCCTTTATGGAATTACTTAAAAGATTTATCACGATCTGACCTAATCTTTCAGGATCAGCATAAATGGTCAATTCATCATCACAATAAAGTTCCAAGGAGAGATCCTTTCTTTTAATCCTGGCCCTAAGGGAGTTCAAGATCTCCTGTAGAAAAGACCTCAATTGAATAGTCTGTCTCTTAAGGTTCAAGAAGGATGCCTGGGCATGGGCAAAATCCTCTATTCCCTCAACTATCCTGCTTAGCCTCTGGACCTCCTCAAGGATTGTCTGCAATTCCTCTTTATTAACAGCGATCAAACCATCTATAATCCCCTCAAGTTCTCCCCTTATCACACCAAGGGGTGTCCTCAGTTCGTGAGCCACATTTGAAAGGAGGTTCTTTCTTAGATTCTCCTGTATCTCAAGGCTTCTTGCCATCCTGTTGAAGGTATCGGAAAGTCTTGCTATCTCGTCTCCACCTTTTACAGGGACCCTGACATTGAGATCACCTCTCCTGATGGACTCTGCTGCATTAGAGAGTCTCTTTATAGGTGATGTAAGTCTTTTTGAGAAGAAGAGGCTCAATAATATTGAGAGACCACCAAGACAGAGCATAGTGATAATAAGAAATCTATTTGACCTTCTTATAAAGGTCTCTACCTTGGGTGAGGTTAAGAATCGGATCTCCAGTGTGCCAATCTCCTTTCCTCCAAGAAAGAGGGGATAGGGGGTAAATTTATCCTCTGAATTATCTTCGAGGGTTCCTGTGATAGCCATAACCCTCCTCTTCATCAGCGGGGTGACCATGCTCATGGCCTTTTGTCTGTCCATGATAATCCTGCCATTGGTATCACTGAGCCTCACCTCTATACCGGAGAGGAAGGCATGAATCACCTTCTCCGCCACCTCCTCATCTTTCCATCCAGAATACCTCTCAAAGGCGCCCTCAAACTCAGCGGTCAACTGATATACCCTGTCCTCCATAACACCTTCAATATAATGTCTGAAGTCCCTGATCATAAACTCTCTTAATAAAAATGATGATGAAAGGGCAACTGCAGAGATACTGACAAAAAGGAGGAGGAATTTTAACCAGAGGCCCTTAAACATCTCTCTTTCCTATAAATTTATATCCCACACCATAGATGGTAAGGATAAATTCTGGATTTCTGGGGTCATCTCCCAGCTTCTGTCTGATATTTTTTATATGGGCATCTATACTCCTCTCATATCCTTCAAACTGGTAACCAAGGGCCTTCTGGATGAGTTCTTCCCTTGTAAATATCTTATTTGGATTAGATGCAAGAGACCAGAGAACCCGAAACTCTGTAGGTGTAAGATTAATAGCCTTGCCACCCTTTTTCACCTCATAGCTCTGACCATCAATAACCAGGTCTCCATTATTAAAACTCATCACAGTCCTATCAGAATCTGCCCGATATCTCTTTAACAACGCCCTTACCCTGAAGACGAGTTCCCTTGGACTGAATGGTTTTACCACATAGTCATCAGCGCCCAGACTAAACCCTGCTATCCTCTCCTCCTCTGATGACTTGGCAGTAAGCATTATAACAGGTATATCCTCACCCTCCTTTATAAACCTGCAGATATCCTCTCCATTTACATCTGGAAGCATTAAATCGAGTATGACGAGGATGGGCCTCTCCTCTGAAAGGTGATCCATCGCCTCTCTTCCTGTCCGGGCATGCCTGACCGTGAATCCAGCACCCTCCAGATAAAGCCTCACGATCCGGGATATCTTGATGTCATCTTCCACAAGAAGAATGTAACCCATACTTGAAATTATCTTATATCAGAAGGGCTTTTCTCAATAAGTAAGTTCTTGCACCTCGGTGGTGCAGGTTTAAAGGAAATATGATATTACTTAGGGACAGTAATCTTGATCTAACCAGAGGTGATTCAGAGACATTTTTTTTTATGATCTAATGCGGGGCATTCCTGCAGGAGAGATTGATATGGTATAATGAGGCATGGAAGAATTTCTTCAGTATCTTATAAAGACGCTTGGCTCCTTAGGATATCCGGGGATCTTCCTCCTCATGGCTATAGAGACCACGGTGGTGCCCCTTCCGAGTGAACTCGTAATGCCCTCGGCAGGGTATCTTGCCTCAAAGAATGAGATGAATATATTCTTTGTCATCCTATCAGGAACTGCAGGCAGTCTTGCTGGAGCCTATGTGCACTATTTCTTAGGAAGGCACCTGGGGAGGCCTCTTCTTTTAAGATATGGTAAATATCTATTTATAAGTGAAAAGAAGTTAAAGAGGGTGGAAGGGTTTTTCAAGACCCATGGTGAGATCTCGGTATTTACAGGAAGACTCCTTCCGGTGGCAAGAAGCCTCATATCTATTCCAGCAGGCATTGCAGGGATGAATCACCTCAGATTCTCCCTCTATACATTCCTTGGAGCAGGCATATGGGTTACTGTCCTCACCTATATCGGATATCTTATAGGAGAAAACGAAGAGCTCCTCAGAAGGTATACTAAGGAGGCTGTTACTGGTGTTGCCCTATTTGCTGTAGGAGTAATAATCCTGTATATCATCATCCAGAAACATAAAAAGACTTGATTTTTTTTTGCATAGTGTTATACACTTTAAAAAATAAAATAAGGAGGTGAAGGGATGAAAAGGTTTTTCTCCTTAGTTGCCATCTCCGGACTTGTCTTTCTCTTTGCCTGTGCCCCGAGGCAGGCTATCAAACAGGAGGTTGACCCCCTCAGGGAAAGAATAAGTGCCCTTGAAGAGAAGGTATCCAATCTGGAGCAGAGACTCAATAACCTTGAATCAAAGGTAAAGGGAATGGCCTCTGAGATAGAGGCAGCAAAGAGGGAGGCAAAAGAGGCAAAGTCCCTCGCAGAAGAGGCAATAAAGGCATCAAAGGATTCAGCAGAAAAGGCTGAGGCTGCTGCAAAGAGGGCTGAAGCTGCTGCAAAGAGGGCTGAGGAACTTGCTGAAAAGGCAGAAAGGGCTGCAAAGAAGGCTCAGAAGGCCTTTGAATTACAGCAGAAGAAGTGATTCTCAGGGGAGGATAGAATCCTCCCCTCCTCATTACCCCATCTTCCCTCAGGAGGGAAGGAGCTTTACTGTTGTACAGACTTCCTTTAGACCTTTGTGAGGAATATTTAGGGTACGTATTAGATCAAAATTTCATGTCCCTGAAATGGGGTATTGGTTAGATCATAATTTTTTAAGATTCTTGCACCTAGGAGGTGCAGGTTTACATCCGCTACCCCAAAAAAATATTCGATTTTTTGGGGACCTCTCCCCTTTGGGGAGAGGGGTAGGGTGAGGGGGCCATCAAGGGAGAGGGGACTATTGGGGAATTTCTATCTCTCGATAATATTTACTTAGGGACAGTAATCTTGATCTAACCAGAGGTGATTCAGAGACATTTTTTATGATCTAATGCGGGGTATTGACTTTTGTTAGAGAATAATATATTTTAAGACATAATGGATGGATGGGAAGGTTAAGGATAAAGGCTTTACCTTAGTGGAACTTGCCATTGTCCTTGTGATAATTGGTATCCTCCTTTTGATAATCCTCAAAGGTGCATCCCTTATAGAGAATGCAAGGATTAAAAGACTCGGCACACTCATGAAAGAGATTACAGCATCCTTCTACACCTATTATGACCGATACAGCAATAGATTCCCAGGGGATGACAATACCGTCCCCACCAGATGGCCTGGCTCTGTTAATGGCGATGCCGATGGTCTTATTGAGGGAAACTTTGTCTTTAACTGTAGTGGCTCAGAGGCAATCAATCAGGAATCCTGCAATGCCTGGTCACATCTGAGGCTTGCAGGAATAATCACAGGTTCAGGAAGGATAAATCCTGTGCATCCCTACGGTGGCTCTGTAAGTGTTGCCTACGGAACAGTGAATGGTGTCTCGGTAAACTGGATTGCCTTCAACAACATACCACGGGATGTGGCAAGGACAATAGATATACAGAACGACGATGGCATCCATAACACAGGCACAATCCAGGCTGATGGAGACTACAACAATACCCTCATCTCCCTTGTTACCCTTTACTCAAAACTATGATCCTCCTACCAGTGGGCATGCAATATATACCATCGCATAAAAACCAAAATCTCTTGACAAATGAGCAGTATAATGCTACAATAGTTTAAAACCTGAAAGGAGGTTTTATGCCTGTAACAGAGATTGAAGAAAGGGTAGCAAGACTTGAAGGAAGGATTGATGAGCATTCAAGGTTTTTTGAATCAATTTCTGTTAAGCTAAGTCTTCTTGAGGACAAAGGCGACAGAAATAAGCAAGACCTTGAAAAAAAGATAGACACTGTAAGGAATGACCTTGAAAAAAAGATAGACACTGTAAGGAATGACCTTGAAAAAAAGATAGATGCCCTAAGACATGATATGTATACCAATTTCCGCTGGATAGTTGGCATCCAGATAACCACATGGATAACAGTGCTTCTTGCAATATTGCTTAAATAGCTTAAAACCGAAGGGAGGTGGTTATGAAGTAGAAAGTAGGAAAGTAAAAAACTAAAAGCAAAAAAACTAAATTGGAGAAGAACCAAAAATCTTTAAAGGAGGTAGGAGATGAAAAGACTGAAAGATGCAAAGGGTTTTACCCTGATCGAACTTGCGATAGTCCTCGTGATTATCGGGATAATCCTTGGAGCTATACTCAAAGGACAGGACCTGATTGAAGGTGCGAAGGTAAAGAGGATCACAAGTATTCCGAATAAGTGGGAGGTTCCTATCTGGACATTCTATGACAGAAAAGGCTACTTTCCTGGTGATACTGATGATCCGAAGGATGGTTTGATAGATAGCTTTGGTGACTTAAAGGATGCCCTTGGTGATGCCAAAATAGCCTATCCTCCTGATACAGAGGCGGATGTAACGGTTTCTATTTCCGGGCTGGCAAATGTCTGTGGAACCACTGTAACTCGCAATGTGATGCTTTTGGAGAATGTCCCTGCTGAGTACGCAACGCAGGTTGATAAAGCCCACGATGGGACAGAAGATGGCACCAAAGGGAGGGTCCAGAATTGCGGGACTGATGGTACGGAAGAACCCGCTGCATGGCCAGCCTCAGGGACAGTCACAATTACTTATCTCTTTGATAAAATGTACTAACGGGAAACTGGAATCGAGTTTCAGAATCTTAAGCCCCCTCTGGGGCGTGCACTATCGTGCATGCCCCAATTTTTTATCATCCAAAACCAGCCAGAAGAAAGAGGTACCAAAAATAGAGATAGAAATTCCCCAATAGTCCACTCTCCCTCGTTATTCCCCCTCACCCTACCCTCTCCCCAAAAGGGGAGAGGGGTCCCCAAAAATAGGCTGAAGGCGGTAGGCTGAAGAGGATAAAAACAAACAGCGGAACTAATTCTGTCTTTTTCTTCAGCCTTCAGCCTTAAGCCTATCTAAAGCCTAACTTTGGGGTAGCGGTAGGGAATAGAAAATAGGGAGTTGAGAGGATTAACAATCTTCTATCTCTATTTGAGGGAGGTCCTTCATTTATTGACAAAAGAGGCAATCTATGGTAGATCTAGATTAAAAAGGAGCAAGATATGATGCTAATCTCGCTGGTTAAGTGTGAATAGAAGAGAGGTGATGGGGGTCAGGTCTTCAGGGTTGACATTAGAAGGGGCAATCGCTTTTTTGACAAAAGGTATTTTCTGTTATCTTTTATCAAAGGATAAAGAGGGGAAGGTTGTTTATGAAGAAGATACTTTTTATTCTGGTCGTGATGGCAATCATGGGTAATGCCCTATCTGTTTATGCCAGAGAAGTTCCTTTTACACAGGATGACAGGGATAGGCTGATAAGGCTTGAAATAAAGGTTGAGGAAGGCCA
>CAMTWD010000026.1:0-13032 GCA_947085365.1 uncultured Nitrospirota bacterium
CGATAGGCTGAAGTTAAAAGACAAAAAAGAAATAATTCTTTATTCTATCTTCAGCCTAAAGCCTTAAGCCTATTTGGGAGGTAAACCTGCACCTCCGAGGTGCAAGATATGAGAGACCTCAAGGACAAAATTATGATCTAACCAATACCCCATTTCGGGGACAGGGAATTTTGATCTAACACGGGTACAGTACTCTTCAAAGAGATCATTCCCTCACCCTCACAGAAAGGCAGGTATACAGTAAACATCAATCCTTGTCTATATCAGAAGTGCACTATGGATCACTCAGACCCTCTCTGTTGTTTCTTTACTGCTACTCAGGCCTGCTGCTATATTGAGATTGATCTTAATCAAGATGTCCAGCTTTTCGGGTGATGGAGAGGTCATTGTCTCGAATGTCCTTTTATCAATAAAAAGACTGAGACTGAGCAGATCCTCCCTCAACTTCTTCGGCATGGGATGGTCTGGTCTTGAAAGCTCTGCCTGGAAGATACTCCACAGTCTCTGATTGTATCTGAGGGCGTTATCAAGCCTCTCAGGAGTCCCAGGCTCATCCCATCTCTCCTTACATTCCTTCAATAGATGGGCTGCCTTCATAAGGACCGATGCCTCAAGCTCCCTCCCCGAAAGGGTAGTCTTCTGAACATCCCTGTAGGCCTCAATACCTGTCTTTAACATGACTCAATACCTCCTTCTCAAATCTAATCAGCCCCTTCGCAAGTTTCAGGGCCCTGTAGTAATTCTCCTCCAGTATGCACTGACTTATCTCGTCAATAATACCAGTGGTCCTCGGCACTGCCTTCACGAGTTCCTGAACAAGCCTCCAGTAAAGGTTGTGATATTCCACAATGTTCTTACCATCGATATACATAAGCTGAATAACAAAATAGATCTTACTGCAGTAGGTAGTTGCATCCTCCTCCCGCATGATATCCTTTTCCCTCAAGAGGGGGACCTTGTTCTCAATAAAGAATGAAGACGGCCTATCACCATTCTTTATGACAGCACCACCTATGATTATCCTCTCACCAGGTTTCAGTTTAATCTTCAGTGGCATCTACTCTTCCCTCGCAAACTAAATCCTCTCTTCTACATCTCTGTTAACAGGTCTGACCATCTCGAGGTAATACCCGCTGAGGATGAATTGAGGTAACCTCTGAGCTCCTCGCTTATCCTTTCTGCATCCTCAGGTCCTCTTTGAAAGGCCCTTTCTAATTCTTCAAAGGAAAGGGATAGTCTCTCTATAAGAATCCTGAAGGCAGGTATGCCCTTAATCTCCTCTACCCTCTCTTCACCTCCCGGAGGATAGGGAGGAAAAAACTTATTTATGATCCATTCCTTTATCTTTGTAATCTCTTCAAGGTTTAGATCCTCCTGAGACCTTTTCAGGGTATTGATGATCTGCTCCTTAAGGGAGTTAATCTCCCTGATATCTCCAGGGTCGCCTTTCAATATTACTTTACTACTGATCAGATCTATCCTGTAATCACCTTTTGAGGTAACGGTGAAAGGGGCAATACTCCTGAAGGAGCTGGTATCAGGTCTTTCGTGAATCTTAACATTAATCCTGTTACTTGCTGGTTCAACTGGCATAACAGAACCTTTTAAGAACCTTTTAAGATTCGGGCAGGGGCTTTAGCCCCTGCCCTCCTGTTACCTCGCCACCTACTGTTACTTCGCCACTATCTCTTAGAACAACCTCAGGACTGACTGTGATGCCTGTGAGGCAAGGCTCAGGGCTGTCACACCAAGGGCCTGCCGTGTCTGGAGCATGAGCATATTGGCACCCTCTTCGTTCATATCAGCAAGTGTGAGATTCTCTGCACCCTTTGTAAGGGTATTAATCATATTGTTCGTAAAGTCAAGTCTGATAGTGACTACCGCCAGGTTCGAGGAGAGTGCCTGGGCATGTGATCTCAATGTGGTCTTTGCACTGTCAAGCTGTGCTATTGATGCTGTTATATCAGTATCGTTTGCCCAGTTATTAGCTGCATCAGCTATTCCGAGGCCTGTGCTTGAGGCATCCACACCCTCGACAGTCAATGTGCTTGTTCCGTATTCATTGAAGATCACCACAAGATCTTCATTATTGAGGAGGTTTGTTCCCCTGTAACCCGAGTCAGAGGCGAGGTTATCGATCTGGTTGAGTATCTCGTTAAACTGGGCAGCAAGGGCTGACCTTGTGGCAGCATCAGAGCTTGCCAGTGCTGAATTTGCCAGTGACCTTGCCTGGGCAATGAGGTCTTCAATAGCCGTGATACCGGCATCAGCTGCCTTAATCGTCTGGATTGCCTCGTTCATCATGTCCTTAAGGCCAGCCAGGTCTGTTGCCCTATCCATGTGGGCCTTTGCAGCGAAGTAGTTTACAGGGTCATCAAGGGCAGAATTCACCTTCTTTCCTGTTGAGAGCCTGATCTGGGTCCTGTCAAAGAGCTCTGCTGTCTTCTGAAGACTTAAAAGGTTACTCCGCATTCCTGCAGTCAGGGTAATGTCATTGATAGCCATATTGGATACCTCCTTCTGAGTAATCTTTCCCGGTAAATTCTTACCGGATTTGATCTATTCAGTCACAAAGTACCAGCCGGGTAATCTCTTTTCATCACCTCCTTTCTCCCGGAATGTTATCTTTGACCTTCAATTCTCTTTTCGGAAGATGGAAGAAAAACTTTAATCCTTACTCTCACCTCGCCACCAACTCAGGGCCCACTTGAGTTAAAATATCCCATGGGCCTGGGGAGGATAAGGGATTATACAAATCCAAAGACTGTCACCCTCTTCTTCCTCCAGTTTATTTTTATCGTAGGATTCCTCGCATACCGCTATTACATGGATTCATCAGAGACCTGTATCGGCTGTCATGGTAATAAAGAAAAGATGGAAGAGCTGGGTTATCCCCAGTTTTACATGACTGAGGAACAGGTCCAGAAGGAGACGGGTCACAAGAATACAAAATGTCATGAATGCCATCTCGGAAATGGCAGGTCCATGGATCCTGAAAAGGCCCACAGGGGGATGCTGAGACCACTCTTTATTTCAAACTCAGGAGAGGTCCTCAAAAGGTCAGAACTCTTTGATAAAAAGAATAGAGACCTCATGCGACTCCTTCCAGCAGGAAAGGACAGGCTTACTGAGATGCTTCCAAAATTGAGGAATCCAGAAGGTAATCTCTACACCCATCCATCAGTGAGGAATCTCCTCTGGAATGACAGAAATCCCGAAACATTTAACTTTGATCTTGAGATTGCAAAAAGGACCTGTTCGAAGAGAGGCTGTCATGTAGAGGAATTAAGGCAATTCAGCCGCACAATTATGGCAAGAAATTTCAGGCAAAGAACCATGAGGACATGGCTTGAACCCTATGGTCCCCATAACTGCGGACCCTCCTTTGCTGACCTTCCTCCCTCAGAGGTCCTTGATGATGCGGGATTTGACTTTAGGAATACTGAAAAGATAAAGAGGGAACTGAATCTTGAATTCTCTAAGGAACAGGCAATTATAAAACAGAAGTTCTGTAATGTCTGTCATACAGGATGTCTTGACTGCCATTATACGCCAGGGAAGGAGGGTAAAGTCCATGCCTTTACCAAGAGACCTGATTCCTACTCTTGCCTTGGCTGGGGAAGGGGTAACTCCATGTGTCATGCCGGTGCAATGCACTCAAGAAGGGGTGAGACATATATTGGAGGTGACTACTCTATCCCAAAGGGGATGGAGGGTGATATACACTTTAAAAAGAATATCCACTGTGTGGATTGCCATCCCACAGGAGAACTCGGTATGGGTGATATGCAGAGGAAGGCAACCTGTGAGGACTGTCATGTGGAGATAGAAGAGGCCCATGAAAAGTCAATCCATAAAAATCTCACATGCACAGCCTGTCATGTAAAGAGGGCTGGTGGATATCAGATTACTATATGGGGAAAGGGTATTGTGGGTGGTAGAGAGAATCCATTCAAGAAATACCTCTATTACGGGATCCAATCCCCTCCTATCCTGATGAGGGATCAAAAGGGTAAATGGTTTCCTGTAAAGATCTGGCCTCATGCTGTGGGTAATATGAGGGTAAAGATACCCCCTCAGGAGATAAGATTCCGATGGCCTGACGGCTCTACAAGGGATATGTATGCGATTACCGGCACCTTTGATAATCTGCCGGGAGCAAACAATCACCTCACCTGGCTTGAGATAGAAGAGATAGCCCATCCCTTCGAGAGGTCGAGGACTTGTGAGGATTGTCATAAAGAGAGGCAGGTCTCTATCTCCCAATGGGAATTCCAGGATGATCAGGGAGCAGAGCCTTTTAAGGGAAGTTACAGGATTGTGGCTGACAGAAATGGGCTGAGGATAGAGGATATGAAGAACACCACTCCGATAAGGCCTCTGAAGGGTTACAGGCTTGAAGACTTTGCCTCATGGATTTATCTGAAAGATAAGTGGGTAGTAAAGGGAGACTTTTCAATAAAGACAGATCAGAAGAGATACAGAAGATACCTCGAGCTTGACAGGAAGATAAGGGAGATGCCTCTTTCGGAGGTGAAAAAGAGACTGGAGATAACCCTTACCTCGCCCCTAAGGGAGTCCCTTCCCCAAAAGACTATAAAGGCTATTGCTATACACAATCCCGATGCATTAAAATAAATCCATGAAAAGGGGATTGATGGGTCCGGCAGAGAGAGGTTTTACCCTTATTGAGGTCCTTGTAGTAATCTTTATATTGAGTATCCTTGCTGCCCTTGTGGCACCCAGGATTATAGGAAGGACTGACGATGCGAGGATAGCCGAGGCAAAACTCCAGATAAAGAATTTTGAGACCGCCCTGAAGCTCTTCAAGCTTGACAATGGCTTCTATCCCTCCACAGAACAGGGGCTTGAGGCACTGATCAGCAAACCCACCACAGGAAGGATACCTCCAAATTACAGAGAAGGTGGATACTTAGAACAGAAGAAGATTCCCCTCGATCCCTGGGGAAATCCCTACATCTACCTCTCTCCTGGCATCCATGGAGAGTATGATATAATCTCCTATGGTGCCGATGGAAAAGAGGGAGGAGAGGGAAAGGACGCAGATATCACGAACTGGAATATCCAGTAATCCTCCTATCTACTTACTTAGTGGCGAGGTAACAGTCCAGAAGGGTTTTACACTCATTGAGATAATAGTCGTCATCTTCATTATCTCCATAGGTCTTACAGTGGTCCTTCCTGCCATAAACATAGAAAGGTCATTGAAGTCAGAGGCAAGGCTCCTGAGCTCTATCCTGAGATATATCATGGATACCTCGATCACGAAAAAGGAGAGGCTCACTGTTACTGTAAATCTCCAGGACAAAACATTACAATACGAAACCCCGGAGGGCAAGAAGAAAGAGAGGTTTCCCCACCTCCAGGAAGTGAGGAGCCCCTCCAGGGGCACGATAAGGGATTCAGAGCTCATTATATTCTTCTATCCTTCAGGGATAAAGGAGCAGTTCATCTTTGTCCTCAAGAACGAAAAAGAGACCTATGAGGTGGAGATAAATCCAGTAAGTAACAGGGTCATCACACTCTTTGGGGGTAGAATAGGGAAAGACAACTGAATGAGGAGATAAATGAAGACTGTGAAGGGATTTACGCTCATTGAGGTGATGGTGAGCCTCGCCATAATAGGCTCACTCATTGCAGTCCTCTCCACCCTCCTCTATCACCTGAATATAGCCACAGAAGAGGAAGAACTCCTCAGGGCAGTCCTTCTTGCAAAGGAAAAGTGTCTGGATACTCCACCACAGATTGATGGTGAGGACAGTTGGTGGCGAGGGAACAGTGAGTGGCAAGATAATAGTCCAGAAGGCCCTGAATCACCCTATGAGGATCTCCTCTTTAAAAGGACTGTGATCGATACACCCTTTCCAGGTATAAAATTGGTGAGGGTCACTGTCCTTAGTGGCAGAGACAAAAGGGAACTGGTTAAGATGGAAAGATTCCTGCGAAGGTAAAGGCATGAATCCAAAGGGATTTACACTCCTTGAGGTTCTGATTGCTATTGCCATCTCGAGTATAATAGCTATTGCACTCTTCAGCACCTATATGGCAATCCAACAGACAATCGCGAATGTGGAAGGGACCTCTATCAAGCTTCAAGAGGCAAGGAATACCCTCAGTATGCTCTCAAAGGAGCTCTCCTCAGCCTATTTTAACAGCAGTGATGAAAGGACCTATTTCGTTGTAAAGGACAGGGATATCTATGGAAAACCCGTTTCAGTCCTTAAATTTACTGCCTTTTCAGATCGCGGGCTCATGAGTTACGAGTATGAGGTAAAGGAGGGACCACCAGAAAAGGATAATACTCTGAGAAGGAGGTTGATCCTTATAAAGCGCCAGGAACCTGCCTTCAGAAAAGAGGGATCCCTTAGTGGCAAGGTAACTCAACCAATGGAGGCAGAATTACTGGAGGATATAGAGGGATTCCTTGTGGAGGTAAAAGGCAGGGAGGATGCCCTCAGGACATGGGATACCAGCCTGAATGGAAGATTACCAGAGAGGATCAGGATAAAGATAATACTTAATATCAATAAAAGAAGGCTCAACCTTTCAGAAACGGTGATACCGAGGCTCCAATGAAGAAGAACGGCTTTATCCTGATTCCTGTGCTCCTTGTCCTTGCTGTGGCCATAACCCTTGTGGCAGACTTCTCCTACGAGACCTTTGTTGATATAAGCAGTATGAAAAATTATGTTATATCCGAAAGGCTCTCCCTACTTGCCAACTCCTGTCTTGACCTCACTCTTGAGTATATTAATGCTTATCTAAAAGGCCTCTCCTACACTACCAAAAGGGACTATCTCCTTGACCTTAACAGTTACCTTCAATCCGGTCTTATTCCAGAATCTGGAGGAAGTACCACAATGAGTGGTGAGATAACAGCACCTCGCTTGCAGGCCTTGCTCACTGATGAAAACTCCAAATTCAATCTCAATTCCCTCTATACCCATATACCATCAGAAAAGCTGAAGGCCCTCTCAGGATTGAAAAGGCTTTTAAAAAAACTGGGCATTAATGAAGAGATAGCCCTGAGGATCTCTGACTGGATTGACAGAGATAGTGATGAGGAGATTCCCGGAGCTGAGAGGGTTGCAAAGAACAACAGGCTCTACAGCGTAGAGGAGTTACTCCAGATACCGGGCATTGACGAAGAGACCTATGAAAAACTCAAGCCCTATGTAACATGTTATACTGATGGAAGGATAAATATAAATTCTGCTCCAGCAGAGGTCCTTATCACCCTTGATGGCATAAGTGATACCATTGCGGAGGCGATTGTAGATTACAGAAATAATAAACCCTTTGAGAACACCTCTGAGCTGAAGAATGTCCCGGGGATAAGCACCAGTCTCTTTCAGGGCCTTCAGGGAAGATATACTGTTAAGGCAATGGATTACAGCATAACCATTATTGCTGAAGAGTCAGGCATAAAGAGATATGTCCACGGGGTTGTTAATACGGATGCCTTAAGATTAAAATATTTCAGAGAGGAATAACCTGAGTTGGTGGCGAGGTAAGAGTAATGTCACGATATCTCTTTATTGACCTCTCGAAAGGGACAAGGTTCATCCTTACTAAGAAGTCAAGGGATGGACTGAGGATATTGAAGGATATGGAGTTCGAGGAGGAACCAGATCCTGAGACCCTGAAAAAAATCTCCTCAGACCTCCAGGCAGAGAGATGCTATCTCAACCTTCCGCTGGAGACCCTTGGTTTCAGGATAATCGAGCTTCCCTTCAATGAAGACAAAAAGATCAGGGAGGTCCTTCCCTATGAATTGAAGGAGAGATTCCTTGAGTCAGGCCTTGAGCCTGTCTATGATTATATAAGGCTCCCTACTGTTACCTCCGTTGGTGGCGAAGTAACAATACCACCAAGCCAGAAGGGATCTAGAAATGGTTCAAGACTTCTGGTGCTTTATGTAGAAAAGGAGCTCCTCACAGAGATTGTGAGGAGATACTCTAAGTATGGCCTTGAGCCTGATGTGATAACCTGCTTCTCTCTGAGGGTTGCACTGAAAGGGTTCACTCCTCCTAATGGCGAGGTAATAGTGGCTAATGGCGATACAATAGTTGAGAGGCTCCTGAACCCACCCTCCTATAAGGAAAACCTCTTGGAGATACTTCAGGAGGAGATCCTATCCCCGGTGATCAATCTAAAAAGGGGAGATTTTGGTATAGCCATAGAAAAGGAGAATCTGATCAAGAGGATAAGGATAACGAACCTCCTGCTCATTGTCCTTCTGGGAGTCCTCACCTCTGGTTATGCCCTCACAATAAAGTCTGACCTGAATAACATCTCAAGGATAAAGGATTTTATAAGGAAGGAATACAAAAGGGAGTTTCCCCAGGGCAAGGTAATGGATGAGATACTTCAGCTCAGATCCAGGATAAAGGAGCTGAAAGAACAGAGGGATCTCTTCACAGGTATCCCTGTGATAGAGATACTGAAGGGATTGAAACCAGAAGATGGTGTAACCATCACTGCAGTGGAGATGGATACAGGCTTTATAACAGTAAAAGGAGAGGCATCAGACCTCTCAAAGATAGAATCCCTGAAGAATAGGATGGTCACCAGATTTCATAATCCACAGATAACCGAGTCCACCCAGTTTGGTGGAAGGATAAGATTCAGTATAAAGGCAGAAAGATGAGTCCACTGTCACTTCGCCATCAGTGGTTGCTTAATCTATCTCGATTTTACAGGACGATCCTACTGGCAGCCCTGGTATCCATCGTCATGCTCTCAGGATTTATCATGAAGACAAGGACAGAGAAGGAGCTGAGCTATCAGCAGAATCGCCTTTCAGAATTTAAGGCCCTCTTATCAGAATATCGGGAACTGAAGACCCTTGTATCCTCATCCATAGAGAGGTCTTCGAAGAATAGAGGTCTCATAAACAGTATAAGCTCCGTCATAGATATCACTGGACTTAAAGGGAAGATGAAGTCACTGAAAGAGAATCCGCAAAAAAGGGAGATGATCATTGACAATAGAGCTGGTATGATTGAGGAGGCTGAACTGGAGATGGAGAAGATTAATATGAATGAATTTGCCAATCTCCTTTACCAGATCCAGAGGGCTGGTGGACTCTCTATCACAGGACTCAGGATAAAGAGGTCCTTTGAAAATCCTGAGCTCTTTAACCTCTCCCTCCGAATATCTTCCTTTAGTGGCGAAACAGTTGGGGGGTCATGATAAAGAGACTGATCCTCTCCTTTATAGCCCTTCTTCTCATAATGGAAGGTATATGGTTCATTGCCATACCAGAGGAATTCCTGAAGGAGAAGATCCTTTCAGGTATGCCACGGAATTGGGATCTCCATTTAGAGGGGATCAGGAAGGGACCCTTCTTTAATATATCCGTTCAGAGGGTGATTCTCACAGTGCCATGGGGTAAAGAGGCTCCTGCCGAAGCCACAGGGCTAAAACTCACCATTGATGAACTCAGGGCAGTTCCAAGTCTTACATCCCTCCTTACAGGGAGCGTCAGGATCAAGATAAAGGGCCATATAGAGAATGGAAGGATCGAGGGTATATTGGGTCCTGAAGGGATAATTGAATTAAAAGGAGAAGGGATAAGGCTCTCCTCTCTCAAGCAGTCCATCCTTAAGGGTGAAGGAGTATTGAGCCTTTCCGCTACAGGTCACGGAGGATTTATTGAAGTGCTCTTCTCCCTTTCGGACTCCCGGTTTGAACCCATCTCGAGATGGGGTATCTATATCCCCATGAACTTAATAAATACCATCAGGGGAGGTCTTATTATCAGGGGAAGGGATATATCCCTTGAATCCGTGAGTCTCAGTGGTAAGGATATATATGGAAGGCTGAAGGGTAATATAAAAGAGGGATATGCAGACCTTGTCCTTGAGCTCATGCCCGAGAAAGGCCTCAATACAACCCTTGCATTACTCATACCAAGATATATGGTCTCTCCAGGCTATTTTAAAATAGATATCAAGGGCGCACTGTGAAGAAACCTGTAGTTGCCATAGTAGGAAGGCCCAATGCCGGAAAATCAACACTCTTCAACCGCCTCCTGAGAAGAAGAAAGGCCATAACAGAGAAGACCCCCGGGGTTACAAGGGACAGGATAGAGGCAGAGATAGAATGGGATAACAGGAGATTCATTATTGTTGACACAGGTGGATTTACTGAGGCAACTGCCACCTCACCATCAAGTGAGGATACAATAATGTCTCAGGTGAGGCGACAGGCCCTCTTCGCAATTGATGAGGCTGATGTGGTGATCCATCTTGGAGATGCAAAGGAGGGTGTAACCCCTGAGGACATGGAGCTCATGAGACTCCTGAGGGAAAAGGCAAAGAAGACCGTTATTGCAGTAAACAAGATAGATACGCCATCAAAGAAGGACCTCATCTACGAATTTTATAGACTCGGGGATGAACCAGTAGGTGTCTCAGCCCAGACGGGTCTGGGGATTGAAGAATTGATGGAGAAGGTGCTCTCCATCCTGCCTGAAAAGGGGGTGGGTGAAGAAGAGAGAAGACCTGCCATTGCGATTGTGGGAAGACCAAATACCGGAAAGTCAACCCTCCTCAATACCCTCCTTGGAAAAGAGAGGGCGATAGTTACCCCCATACCTGGCACCACAAGGGATTCTATAGACTCTGTATGCCGATATTATGGAAAGGAGTATATACTCATTGACACTGCGGGTATAAGGAGAAAGGCAAGGATAAAAGAGAATATTGAATATTATGCTGTCACAAGAGCGATAGAGAGCATCGAGAGGGCTGACATAGTGATACTCCTCCTGGACGCCACTGAGGGGATTACAGATCAGGATCAGAAGATTGCAGCCATCATAAGGGAAAAGAATAAGCCTGCCATTGTGGCATTCAATAAATGGGATCTCGTGGATGATCCTGACAACAGACTCAAATATCTTACAGAGGACTTCAGGAGAAGGCTTCCTCACCTCAGCTATGCACCCATCCTCACCATCTCAGGGCTTAAGAAAAAGAGGGTAACAAAGATATTTCCCCTCGTGGACGAGATCCTCAGAGAGGGAGAAAAGAGGATCCCGACATCAGAACTTAACAGGATACTCAAGACCCTGAAGGAGGAGCTGATGCTACCCACCTACAGGGGTAAGGAGGTAAAGATATATTATCTCACACAGGCCGAGACATCTCCGCCAGGATTTGTCCTCTTTGTAAGTCATCCCCAGGCAATTAAAGAGGCCCACAGAAGATACATAGAAAACCTGCTGAGAGATAGGTTCGGCTTCAAGGGAAATCCTGTGAGGATATATATAAGGGAGAGCAGGTAAGGATATGCTGATAAAGGTAAAGAAGGAGACAACCCTTCAGGACTATCTTATCCAGAGGGGATTCAGGAAGAACAGGATCAAAAAACTTCTGAAATTTGGTTGTATATCCGTTAATGGAGAGATTATCAAGAGATATGACCATCCCCTCTCAGAAGGTGACAGGATATTGATCCGGAGGAGAGAGGGGGTTGCTGAGGATATCCTTAAAAGGACAGGCATAAAGGTTATCTATGAAGACAATGACCTCATCGTAATTGATAAGCCCTCTGGCCTTCTGAGCATCTCCACAGAGACGGAAAAGCGGAGGACAGCATACTTTATCTTAAATGAATACCTGAAGACAAAGGATGAAAGGGTCTTTATTGTCCACAGATTGGACAGGGATACCTCAGGGGTCATGGTCTTTGCAAAGACAGAGGAGGCAAAGAGGAGGCTTCAGGAGAGCTGGGGATCCACAGAAAAGGTATATCTTGCTGTTGTGGAAGGGATACCGAAAAAGAAGGAGGGATTCATAAAGAGCTATCTTAAGGAGACGAAGACCCTTCTCGTTTACAACTCCCGTGAGAGAGATTCAAAACCATCAGTAACGGCTTACAGGGTCCTCACTTCAGAAGGAGGCTATTGCCTTCTTGAGTGCAGACTGATTACTGGAAGAAAGAATCAGATCAGGGTTCACCTCTCAAGCATAGGACATCCAGTTGCTGGAGATAAGAAATACGGAGCACGGACAGATCCAGCAGGAAGACTCCTGTTACATTCATGGAGACTTACCTTCAACCATCCTTCAACTGGCGAGAGGCTTACCTTTACAAGCCCTCCACGATTCAGACCCTTCATTTAGTGGCGAAGTAACAGTGGGGGGTACACAGGGGAACGAATATTCCCCCCTCTCTACCCCCGAAGTAACAGTCAGCATTTCTCATGACCCTTCTGGAGGCAGTCAGCTCTTAAGAAGAAAGGCCCTTATCTCTTTGTTGAACTTATTAAAATCATCAACAAGGGAGAGTTCTCTCAGAAGTTCTTCGATCCTTCTTAACTTCTTCTCGATAAGTTCCCTGTTAAGCATATCTGTCCATGCCGGATATGTATCTATATTCCTGATAATCAGAGATGGTCTTCTCCCTGAACCTGGTGTAAGCATCTCTGTCTTTCATAACAAGGATTACCCTGTTCTTCATAATCTGATGTCTCAAAAAGGCAGATGCCCTGTTCAGGACAACGATATCAACATCCCTTTTGGCCAGATCTGAAAGGGTATTTATATATTCCAGAAGTTCGAGCCCCTCAGGAGGATTCTTAAAATATATCCCTATATCAATATCCCTTGCCTTTATTACAGGTTCAGCATCCTTTGATAAATTCTGTAGGCCTGAGGCTACTGAACCAAAGAGTAAAGCAAAGAGGACATTGGGATCCTCCATAAGATATTCCTTTATCCTCTCCACATCACTCAGTGGCAGAGGATCAGGAGCCTCCCAGGGAATATCCACCTCTTCCCTCTTTATCCCTGAAGTATTTAGGGCATCACCCTCTGGCATTTTCAATTCTCCCCTACAGAGAAGACCCACTCTCCGCAAAAACCCTCTTAGCCCTATTATACCAGAGATATAACCGAAAAATAGAGATAGAAAATTGTTAGTCCTCTCAAACCCCTATTTTCTATTCCCTACCGCTACCCCAAAGTTAGGCTCGTAGGCTGAAGATAGGCTGAAGGCTTA
>CAMTWD010000027.1:0-31426 GCA_947085365.1 uncultured Nitrospirota bacterium
GGAGAGGTTCTGCTCAATAGACTGTTCATCGCCTATATCAATGAGGAGATTCCTCACAAGGGGGATGGATGAGGAGGGATCAGCAGGCACAGGTATTCCAGAAAGTGCCATGGCTGTTATGAGCCCTGCTGTCTTGAGGGCGATGGTCTTTCCGCCAGCATTAGGACCTGTAATAACCATTATCCTCCTGTCTCCTCCGAGCTCAAGATCAAGGGGCACCACTTCAGAGGAATCCCCCCGAGATGCCCACGACCCTTTAATATCTTTACATCTTTCTTTTTCATAAAGCAAGAGGAGAACAGGGTGTCTTGCCTTAACAAGCTTAAGATACATAGACTCATTTATCTTCGGGATGTTGAGGTGTAACCTCTCCGAGAAAAGGGCGATGCTACGAAGGAGGTCAAATTCTAAAAGGAGCTTATAGGATTCTTCGAGGGCTGAGATTTCTGACCTGAGCAGTCCTGTAAGCCTCTTAAGTATCCTGATCTCCTCAGCCCTTTCCTCTGCAGAAATATTTTCATGCTCGTTGGCAAGGCTGATTATCTCAAAGGGCTCCACATATAAGGTCTCCCCTGTTCTTGAGACATCGTGGATAACCCCAGGGATCCTGCCTTTGAAATCTGCCTTAAGGGGGAGAACCCATCTGCCTGATCTTATAGTTATGTATTCATCCTGAAGGAATCCTGATATATCCCTATCGTGGATTATCTCATCAAGCCTCTTTCTTATCCTGTTTTCAAGATTCCTCTTCCTCGCCCTTATCTCTTTAAGTTCATAAGAGGCTGTATCAAGGATATTGCCCTCACCATCCACAGAGGAGAATATAGCCTCATTAATCCCTTCAAAATCTCCGAGCCCCTTAAGAAAGGCACTGAGGCAGGGAAAGGCCTTTCTTCTTGAGAGCCCTCTTAACCTCTGAATATTTTTAAGGACAACCGTAAGTCTGTAGAGTTCTGCTGGATCAAGAAAGGACTCCTCAGGCTTTATCTTGATTATAAGAGGAGATACATCATCAAATTCCTCAATTATAGAATCCCCTTCCTCTGAAATAACCCTCCTGATCTCATCTATTAAAGAGAATCTTTCTTCTATTTTATCCCTGCTATCAAAGGGCCTTATGGAAAGGATAAGATCCTTTACCGCAGGGCCCTTTGCATAGGATGAGATCTCTTCGAGTATCTTGTTAAATTCCAGAAGATCAAGAGACTCCTGATCTATCCTTTCCATATTTCTCCTCTGCCCTCTTCCTCCTCTTGGCCTTCTGTCTTCTCAATCTCTCTATCTCTTTATCCCTTGATCTCCTCAAACCCCTCAGTTCCTCAATCCTCCAGAGGAGTTCCCTTCTGGCAAGGAACCTATTTATGGACTGACTCCTCGTCTGCATGCACTTTACCTCAATACCTGTGGGGATGTGCTTCAGATAAACGCCTGTGGCAGTCTTATTGAGATGCTGACCTCCTCTGCCAGAGGAACGGATAAATTTCTCGATAAGGTCCTCCTCCCTTATCCCGAGGGCCTCCATCCTCTCCTTTAACCATCTGTTCTTTTCTTCACTAACAGCAAACTTAGGCATCCCTTGACTTTAAATCCTTCCTTCTATATTATATAGAAAATGGATTATAAGCTTAAAAGCATCCTGATCTTTTCATTAATCGTGATTACAGGATGTGCCACGATTGCCGGACTCGATGAGGAAGAGGGACCTCCTGGTCCTTTCGCAGGGTATTCCTATGAGAGAGAGATCGACGGTCAACCCAGAGTAGACTTCAGGATTGAAGGTGGTATCTATTACTGGAAGAGAGGAGATACCTGGCATATCCGATTTGCAAGGCCCCGTGTAAGTCCCAGACCAGTTCCAGAGGGCACAGTATTTTCAGGAAGTATAAAGGTGGAAGATGGTATTCTTATAGATGTAAGGAGGCAAAATACCTCACCTTTCAATGAGGTAAAAAGATTCGGAGATACCCTCTCCTTCAGGTTTGAGATAAAAGAGGCAGTGGAAGGATTTGACTTTACCATTCAGCCCCTACTCTCGAGGTACTGTGTTATAACAGACCTGAGGGTAAATGGCATCTACATGCCAGAACTCGTACACCTTGGCGAATTTATGCATAGACCTGATTCCATCCCTTTCAGGATCTGTGTAAGGAGGTCTGAATGAAATGAGAAGACTCCTATTCCTTATTATCCTTATACCCCTTCTGATCTCCCTTGCAAAAACAGAAGAGGAAGGCCCTATAAGGAATGTCAGGCAGCTCACCTTTGAGGGTGATAACGGAGAGGCCTACTTCAGTTTTGATGGTAAAAAACTCATCTACCAGTCAGACAAGGGAGCTAACTGTGACAGGATTTGGATAATGAATATCGACGGCACCGGAAAGAGGATGGTAAGTCCTCCAAGGGGAGCCCATACCTGTAGTTTCTTCTTCCCTGATGGAAAGAGGATACTCTTTTCCTCCACCATCCATCTTGAGGGAGATTGTCCTGAGAAGAAGATACCAGAGTCAGCCAAAACAAAAAGATATGTCTGGCCACTTCTTCCTTACGATATCTATGTTGCCAATATAGACGGATCTGGATTGAAAAGACTGACAGACAATCCCGAATATGATGCAGAAGCAATAGTATCACCTGATGGAAAGAAGATAGTCTTTACTTCAAAAAGGAATGGCGATCTTGATATCTATATCATGAACTCTGACGGGACAGGTCTCAAGAGACTGACCGATCGCTTTGGATACGATGGAGGCCCCTGGTTCTCACCTGATGGAAAGAAGATAGTCTGGAGGGCCTGGTACCCCGAGACAGAGGAGGAGATAAATCTCTGGAAGGAATGCATGAGAAATAATTATGTAGTACCTGTCCCCCTTGACCTCTGGGTCATGGATGCAGATGGATCAAACAAAAGGAGGATCCTCCATAACGGAGCAACAAACTGGGCACCTTCATGGCACCCTGATGGTAAAAGGATAATATTCTCAAGTAATATGGATGACTGGCGGGAGGATATCAAGCAGTTTGGACATAATTTTGAACTTTATATTATCAATATGGACGGGACAGGCCTGAGAAGGCTTACCTATAATAACACCTTTGACAGCTTTCCCATGTTCAGCCCTGACGGTAAGAAACTCGTCTTTGCCTCAAACAGAGGTTCTGATAACCCAAGAAAGACCAACATATTTATTGCTGACTGGATAGAATGAGATATCTTCTCCTATCAGTTCTCTTGTCCCTTCTTCCCTTAAGGCTCTCAGCAGAAGAACATCCTCACCATGAACTCCATGTAAGGCTTATTCCTGAAAAGGGTCTTTTAGAGGCCACGGATAATATCACAATGCCTGAATCCATAAGCAGTATCGAGTTTTATCTACATAAAGACCTCAAGATCACTGATGTAAAACCTGAGGCATCCCTTGTCTTAAAGGCTCAGGAGGGAAGAGCTCACAGGATAGAGATCTCCTTTAACGAACCTGTAAAGACCTTTACCATAAGATATGAAGGCATTATAGATGAACCTGTGGAAACAATTGGAGAGACTGCAAGGGGATATAGCCACACAGGAGGGACTATCTCACCAAAGGGGATCTTTCTCCACGGAGGGTCTTACTGGTATCCTGTATTTCAGGGAAGGCTCATAACCTTCAGACTCCATCTGGTACTTCCTGAGGGATGGTATGGAATAAGTCAGGGCAATGAGATATCCGAAGAGACCCAGCTATCAAGTGTGGTATGGGATTCACCAGAACCACAGGAAGAGATATATCTTGTGGCAAACAGGTTTATTAGATATAAAAAAGAGTTGGATGGTATAAAGGCAGGCGTATTCCTCAAAGAAGATGAGCCTGAGCTGGCAAGGAGATATTTATCAGCCACATTCAGGTATATCAAACTCTATGAGGAACTCATAGGTCCCTATCCCTATAGGAAGTTCTATCTTGTAGAGAACTTCTTTGAATCAGGCTTTGGAATGCCCTCCTTTACACTCCTTGGGCCAAAGGTCCTGAGGCTTCCCTTTATAATAGACTCATCCTATCCCCACGAGATACTTCACAACTGGTTTGGAAACAGCATCTACCCAAGACCTGGAAGGGGGAACTGGACAGAAGGTCTGACAGCCTATCTTTCTGATCATCTCTTAAAGGAGATGAAGGAAGAGGATAGGGAATATAGATTTACGGTGCTACAGAAGTATGCTGATTATGTAGATACCGGAAGGGACTTTCCATTAGAGGATTTCCGGATGAGGCACAGTGCTGTAACAGAGGCAGTGGGCTACGGAAAATCCCTTTATCTCTTCCATATGTTAAGAAAAAGACTGGGTGAGAGGTTATTTATAGAGGGGCTCAGGGACTTTTACAAAAGAAAGAGATTCCATTATGCTGATTTTGATGATCTAAGGGAGAGTTTTGAGAGGGTATCGGGTATGGATCTTGATAGATTCTTTAAGGAATGGACAACAAGAAAGGGAGCACCAGAAATAAGGATAAAGGATGCAGAAATAAGAGAAGAAAAAGACATGTGGAGGCTCAGGATTGTCCTAAGCCAGACGCAGGAGGGGGAGGCCTATCACCTGAGGATACCCTTTATCGTGACCTTTAAAGAAGAGAGATATGAGGATGTGATGGAGGTCTCCACCAAAGAGGAGGTCTTTGAATATACCTTCAAGGGCAAGCCCCTGAGAATTGATATAGATCCTCAACTGGATATATTCAGAAGGCTTACAAAAGAAGAGATACCACCTGCTATTACAGGAGTCCTCGGGTCTAAGACCGTTACGATTGTGATACCCTCTAATGAAGACCTACAGGATGCCTATGAGGATGTAATAGATGTTATTAAGAAAGCAGGGCCTGAGGAGATAAGGATCCTGAAGGAGAAGGAACTGAAGGTCCCTCCACCTGGAACTGTAATCCTCTTAGGATGGAGGAATGGATTATTGAAGCATATCCTTGAGAGGTGGCAAGACAACAGTGAAGGGATTACCATCACTGAGGACTCCTTTGTGATAGAGGGGAAGACCTTCAGTCCTGAATCAGTCTCCCTTGTATTCGTCACATCTAATCCCTCAGGAGATGGTCTCCTGATGTTCATAGGTTCAAATAATAGAGAAACCCTCAGGAATCTTTCAAGAAAGCTACCCCATTATCATAAATACAGTTATCTCCTCTTTGAGGGTAAGGATGCGGTGAATATATTGAAAGGAAGATGGAGACCGAGGGGATCACCCCTTTCAGTGATCTTTGAAGAGAATGCAGAAAGGCCAGAGATAAAAAGGGTCCCCCTTATCCCATCAATATCAAGAGAAGAACTCCTTAATAGGATTACCTATCTTACATCAGAGAAACTTCGAGGAAGAAGGTCAGGCACAGAGGAGGCACTCAGGGTTGCCGATTACATTGCCCAATCCTTTATAGGATCAGGGCTTATACCTGGCTATGGAAAGGATTACCTTCAGAGATGGGAATACAAGGGAAAGACCTATGTAAATGTTATAGGAAAGATAAAGGGCACTGAAGGTGGATGCATTGTTGTAGGAGCACACCATGATCATCTCGGAATAGACGAAAAGGGAAATATCTATCCAGGGGCTGATGACAATGCCAGTGGGGTTGCCCTTTTGCTTGAACTTGCAAGGATAATTGCCCAAAAAGATAGACCGCTAAGGGATATCCTCTTTGTAGCCTTTGACGGTGAAGAGGAAGGAAGGATAGGTTCAAGGTATTTTGTAAAAGACTATCCCATCCAGTGTATTGCCATGATAAATCTTGACACTGTTGGAAGACTTTATAAGAAGAAGATCCTCGTCATAGGCTCTCAATCAGCAAAGGAATGGCCTCTGCTTCTTGAGGAGGCTGAATTACTCTCCGGCGTCTCCTTTGAGAGTGTAAAGGAGGAACTTGATTCGAGTGATCAGAGAAGCTTTATAGAGGCAGGTATTCCTGCAATCCAGCTCTTTTCAGGACCTCATCCCGATTATCACAGGATAACTGATACAGCCGACAAGATTGACCTTGATGGTCTCATCTTGATTGGTAAATTTACAGAGGCACTCCTGAAGAGGATTGAACTGAGGGGAGGATTGAGTTTTACAGAAACTGCATCAATTGGTAACAGTTCAGGGAATACCAGGAGGGTCACTCTCGGAACAGTCCCGGATTTTACATATAAGGAAGAGGGATACAGAATCTCTGATGTAATAAAGGGGTCACCTGCTGAGACCTCGGGATTAAAAAAAGGAGATGTAATAATTGAGTTCAATGGAAGGCCTGTAAGGGGCATAAGGGACCTTTCTCAATATCTTAAGGATGTGACCCCTGGCGAGAGGATCCAGTTGAAGATCAAGAGGGATGGAAGGGAATTATCTATAGATCTCATAGTAGAAAAACGAGAGTAAACTAAGCAAAGAAGATGAAAGGGTTCATCCTGAGCCTCTTTCTGCTTCTCTACCTGTCAGGTCTCTCCTTCGGTGAGGAGGTGATTGTAGGGCCCTCGAGACTGAAGCCAGGGGATCCCTTTGTTGTGGTAATAAAAGATCCTGAATCCAGAGGAAGAGTTCCAGAATATGCCTTATTAAACAAAAGGGAATTTCCCTTCAATAAATGCGGGAAAAGATGCTATTACACCATCGGCGCAGTTGAGATGGATGAAGTCCCTGGGGATATAAGACTTATCATCCTCTTTCGTGATGGAAGGAGGACCTCCCTTAATCTCTATATTGAAAGGACGGAATTCCCTGAAATAAGGCTTGAACTCCCAGAGGATAAGGTATTCCTGAGCCCTAAGGATAAATCAAGGGCAGAGGCCGAAGAGAAACTCCTTAAGGACCTCTGGCAGAAAAGGACAGAGAGATTGTGGAGGGGAGAGTTTATCTGGCCACTAAGGAATGAGGTCTCTACAGGATTTGGAGTGAGAAGGATAATAAACAGAAAGAAGTTGAGCATCCACCGTGGTATTGACATAAAGGCCCGTGAAGGAGAACCAATAAAGGCTGTAAATTATGGAAGGGTTGTTCTTACAAAGGAGTTATTCTTCGGAGGAAGGACTATCATCCTTGACCATGGAGATGGGCTCTATTCTGTTTATATGCATCTTTCTGATTATTTAGTTAAAGAGGGAGACCTCGTATCAAAGGGAGATGTTATCGGTCTTGCTGGAGCTACTGGAAGGGCAAAGGGGGCTCATCTCCACTTTACCTTTAAGGTGGGAGATATGAGCATAAATCCTGAATCCCTCTTTAGATTGAAGGAACTATCCTATATACCCTAAGCAAGACTCCTTTCATATATCCTGAAACTTTTATAAAGGACTCCCTTCCCCATCTCCACGAGCCTCTGAACCTGGAGGTTCTCCTCCAGTATCCATGAGAACTCCACCTTCCTGAATCCCCTCTTCTTTACCTCCTGGAATGCTTCTCTAAAGAGAAGGGCATCAACACCCCTGTTCCTGAAACCCGGCACTATACCAAGCAATAAAAGTCTCAAACCTTTCACCTTTCTCATGGAAAAAAGGGCCTTCAGAAGGGTCCAGGGATTCAGTCTTCCCTTCATCACCCTCAGCACAACATTGTAATCAGGTATAAGACCGAGAAAACCGACTGGTTCATCCCGGTACTGGGCAATGAGCATGAGTTCAGGTATAATAATACTCTTTAATTGACGGGCCATAAACCTTATCTCATCATCCGTAAGGGGTATAAAGCCCCAGTTATTCCTCCAGGCCTCATTGTATATAAGTTTAAAGATAAGGAGGTCATCCTCAAGTCTCTTCATATTTACCTTTCTTACCGTTATCCCCTTCTTTTCAGCTATTGAGGCAACCCTCTTTATCTTTTCATCAAGTTCTGAAGGTATATCTGTTATATAGGCATAGAGGTCTTTTGACTTTTTCATTCCGTAAGAAAGCATAAGATCATTGTAATAAGGAGGATTATAGGGTGTCAGGAGCATGGGAGGATATTGAAAACCCTCGATAAGGAAACCACACTCCTCATTTGTTGAGAGATTCATAGGACCCCTGATGATCTCAAGGCCTGAGTCTCTAAGGTCAGTGGCTACCCTGTCAAGGAGGGCAGAGGAGACCTCTGGGTCATTTACAGATTCAAAAAGACCAAAAAAGCCTGCCTTCTCATTGTGATAGGAGATATGTCTGTGATTTATAATAGTGGCTATCCTTCCAGAAATCCTTCCATCCTTAAGGGCTATATAAAGCCTTACATCTTCCTGCCTGAAAAAGGGATTCTCCTTGGATAAATATACCTTCTGGTCTTTTATCAAAAGTGGTGAGAAGAAAGGATCATCCCTGTAGAGTTCAAAGGGAAGATTTATGAAGGCACCAAGAAGCCTCTCGGAGTCAACCCTCAGAACCTCTATCATCTTATCAGGCCAAGGGCCCTTCCTACCTTCTTAAAGGCCTCAAGGACTGCATCAAGATGCTCATCCGTATGGGTGGCCATATAGGAGGTCCTGATAAGGGCCTTCCCCGGGGGCACTGCAGGGCTCACAGCCACATTGGCAAAAACACCTTCTTCCTCGAGCATCTTTACAAATGTGAAGGCAGTGGCATCCTCTCCCACTATAACAGGGACAATAGGTGTCTGGGTTGGACCAATCTCAAAACCTAAGGATCTGAAGCCCTCTATCATCTTTTTTGTATTCTTCCATAACCTTTCCCTTCTTTCTGGTTCATTCTCTATTATGTCAATGGCAGCACTTACTGCTGCTATGCTTGCCGGAGGAGGGCTTGCACTGAAGATAAGGGAGCGGGCAAAGTGTTTTATATAATTTATGATCTCCCTCGAGCCAGCAACAAATCCACCAATTGAGGCAAGGCTCTTACTATATGTGCCCATTATGAGGTCAACCTCCTGCTCAAGACCAAAATGCTCTGCAGTCCCCCTTCCTGTAGCACCGAGCACGCCGATCCCATGGGCATCATCCACCATCAGTCTTGCCCCATGCCTCTTGGTTACTTCATAAATAGCAGGAAGGTCTACAATATCTCCTTCCATACTGAAGACACCATCCACTACCACAAGACAGCCCCTGCCGTTATTCTCGGAGAGAACCCTGTCAAGATCCTGAGGGTTGTTATGCCTAAACTTCTTCACCTCTCCAAAGGAGAGCCTGCAGCCATCAATAATACTTGCATGATCCATCTTATCAATTACGACCAGATCGTCCTTACCAACAAGGGCAGAGATCACCCCGAGATTTACCTGAAATCCAGTGGAGAATACAAGGGCTGCCTCCTTTCTCATAAATCTTGCGAGTTTCTCCTCAAGTTCCACATGGATATCCAGAGTCCCATTGAGAAATCTCGAGCCAGCACAACCAGTACCGTATTTCTTTATTGCCTCTATGGCAGCCTCTTTTACCTTTGGATGATTGGTAAGACCGAGATAGTTATTGGATCCTACCATGATCATCTTCCTGCCATTCATGATCACAACAGGATCCTGCGCGGATTCAATCATCCTGAAGAAGGGATAAATACCCTTTTTCTTCAGTTCATCTGCTGTAGTGAACTTAAAACACCTTTCAAATATATCCTTCCTCTTTACAGCCATTTGTGAAGCCTGTACCAGTTTGCTGTCCATCTCATCCCTTCCCGCATATTTACTTTTGGAATATAACCAAGCTCCTTCTGAGCCTTCGATATATCACAAATCCAGTGCCTATATCTTAACTCAATAATCTTATCGCTGTTTATTATACTATTTTTTGCAATCCTTGACGCAACCCTTCCAATGAGAGGCATTACACTTCGGGGAATGTATACCTTCAGGGGCTTCTTTTCAAGAGACTCGGAGATGGCGCAGGTTATCTCATCACTTGTGCTGATCTCACCATCAGCAAGGAAATAGGTATTCCCAACTGCCACATCCTTAGTAGCTGCAAGGATAATCCCCTTTACAAGGTCCTCAACATAGATGAGGGAATAATAGGCCCTGCCGAAATAGGGGAGAATGCCAGCATTGATCATCTTAAAGAAGAGATAGAAATCCCTGTCCCTCGGGCCATACACAGCAGTTGGTCTGATGATTGTAAAAGGCAATCTGTCACGATACCTTAAAACAACCTCTTCGCTCATTAATTTACTCTTCCCATAGGCTGATACAGGTCTTGGAGGGGATGTCTCCGTCCTTGGTTTACCATCCTCAGATGGGCCAGCTGCAGCAAGACTGCTGAGATGGACAAACCTTTTTAGATCAGGATTATTCTTCACTGCCACATCGACGATATTCTCTGTTCCCGTAACATTCACCCTGTAAAACTCATTCCATGAGGAGGCCCTGGTAAGTCCTGCAAGGTGGAATATATAATCAAAATCCCTGATGCCTTCAAGGGAAGACCTGTCACAACAATCACCCTGAATAATTCTCACATTAACGCCTTCAAGCCATCTCTTATTTAAAGGATCCCTTACAAGACAATAGACCTCAAAACCCTCTTTCAATAATGCCTCTGCAAGATGGCTTCCTATAAAACCCGTACCTCCTGTAATGAGTGCCTTCATCTCTTAATATTGTCTTGTAAAGGGGTATAAATTGTCAAGCTATTTATTGAGGAGCCTCCTTATCGTCTCCTTTAATTCTGTAAGGTCAGAGGATTTTACCACATAGGCCTCTGCTGCCCACACACCAAAGTCATCCCTGTAATCATAGGCTGTTGACATTATCACAGGGGTATCAGGTTTTTTACTCTTTATGATCCTGAGAACTGCTATACCATCCATATCAGGCATCAGGATGTCAAGTGTGACAATATCTGGATCTATCTTCTCAAAGAGTTCTATAGCCTCTTTGCCAGAGCTTACCGCATATACCTCGTAACCTTCGTCCTCCAGCTCTTCTTTATAAAGGCGGAGGATGCTCTCATCATCGTCAACAATGAGAACCTTCATAATTCTTCCTCCCATCTTATTTTTAAAGGGGACAAAAACTGCCCTCCTACAACATCTGCCTTGCCTTTAAGGGTAAATAAATAATAAAACTGGACCCTTCACCTCTTTTTGTCTCCACCTCTATCCTTCCGCCATGTTCTTCAATGATCTTCTTCGTTATTGAAAGGCCAAGGCCTGTGCCTGTAGGCTTTGTCGTATAAAAGGGATTAAAGATATTTGGTAGATCCCTCTCATCAATACCAGGACCATTGTCCTTTATAATTATAACACCTTCTTTATCAGTTTTATCAGTGGTTATGGTGATCACTCCATCCATATTTATTGCCTGGATGGCGTTGGTAAGTATATTAATTACCGCCTCCCTCACCCTTCCGGAATCAACTGGAATTATAAGGTCTTTAATATATTGCCTCCTTATCTCTATCTTTCTCTTCCTTAATTCCTCCCTATAGAGGTTTACTATCTCGTCAAGTAAGGCATTTATATCTGTATCCTCCTGAGAAAGTGCCATACCCCTTACGAAACTCAATATCTCCCTG
Organism: uncultured Nitrospirota bacterium; assembly: GCA_947085365.1. GTDB lineage: Bacteria > Nitrospirota > Thermodesulfovibrionia > Thermodesulfovibrionales > CALJEL01 > CALJEL01. Next base: position 11,445 of record CAMTWD010000027.1, read on the forward strand.
AGTATTGTCTCAAGTCTCATGACCTCTTTCGTTATGATGGAGGCATACTCCTTCAAGCTTCCATCAAGTCTTGCCTCAAGCCTCCTCGCAAATCCTCCCACTGATACAAGGGGATTTCTTATCTCATGGGCAACCTTTGCAGCTACCTCTCCAAGGGCTGCAAACCTTTCTGCAGCCTCCAGCCTTTCACGAAGCCTCTTGAGTTCTGAGATGTCTCTCACTACATGGACTGTTCCGAGGAATTCCCCTGACTGATCAAAGAGAGGTGATGTGGAAGAAAAACTCGTCATCTTAAGATAGGGGTCTTCAAACTCCTCCATAAAGGCCTTCTTTTCTGATACAGTCTTGTGATGAGGACAGGACTCATAGGGTCTTGTCATACCATGAAACACCTCGTAACATTTCTTTCCTATAACATCCTCCTTTCTCCACACCCTATCGATACCCTCATCCCTGCATCTTTTGTTAAGCCTCTCAAGGACCGCCCTGTTTATATTCTTAATGGTATAATCAGAGGTGGTGATATATACCATATCTGATATGGACTCAAAGATATTCTCAAGCTCTGACTCAGCAAGTCTGACCCTTTCAAAGAGTCTTGCATTTTCTATGGCTTGAGCCACCTGATTTGAGAATCCTGTAAGGAATCTTATATCATCATCTGTAATGGGCTTCCTGTTAAAGAGATTATCCACCCACAGAAGTCCGATAACCTTATCCCTTGAGATAAGGGGAACAACTGCGTACGCCTCGGTCTTAAGCTGTTCCACCAGCACGGGGTCAGAAAGGGGTTCCTCCCTAACATCCTTAACATTTATAATCCTCTTCTCCTTAACAGCCTTTGTGAGGACTGTATCATTCTCAAGGGGTATTTCAATATTCAGGGACAATCTGTCAAGGAGGGAATCCTTTCTGAGGGGGCCTGTCTCAATCTCCCTCATCAGATCTTCAAGGGTCTTCTTCTCCATGGAAAGACTGCTCCAGACCCTCCAGGCCTCCTCCGGACTGGAAGGACCCACACCCATCGCACCTTTTAAAACCTGCCTCTCCTCGTCAACGAGAAACAGGATTGCCCTGTTAAAACCGAGTCCGTCACTCATGGTGACTGCAGTGAGGATCATCCTGAGGAGCCTGTCAAGTTCAAGGGTGCTCCTCATTGCAGAGCTTATTAAAAAGAGCCTCGAGAGTTCCTGGTTTCTCTTTGCAAGCTCCCTTTCGTACCTTTTCTTTTCAGTAATATCCCTTGATATTCCACTGGTCCCTATTACATTTCCGTAGGCATCCTTTATTGGTGAAAGGGTAAGGCTCACCTCTATCACCGTCCCATCCTTCCTCACCCTGTAAGTCTCAATGTCCTTGAGAACCTCTCCACGCCTTATCCTTTCTGTATATTCCCTCTCTATATCATGAAGCCCCTGGGGAATAAAGGGTAGATACCTCCCCAATACCTCCTCTGCGGTATACCCGTAGATCCTCTCAGCCCCTTTGTTCCAGGATGTGACTATGCCATTGAGGTCAGTTGTTACAATAGCATCAGCAGTATTCTCGATAACGCCCTCCAGATACTCCTTTGTCTGCATCACCTCTCTATAAAGACCTATCAATTCCTCCTGATAAAGAACCCTCTCTGAGATATCCTGTATGAATACTATGACCTCCCTCACCTCACCCATCTCATTCTTTACAGGATAGGAGGTAAGTTCACTGTAGAATCCTATCCCTTTCTGAGACATAAAATTTATCTCTCCTGTTTCAAATGTGGCAGAGGCCACACAATGAGGACAGATGGGTGCCTTATCATGAAAGACATCAATCGCATCTCTTCCTATCAAACCTTCAGGAGCAGGTATCCAGTGCTCCATAAATCTGTTTATTGAGAGAATCCTGAATTCCCTGTCAAGAGTCACTATGCCACCTCTGACACTCTCACAGAGTATCTCTATCCTCCTCCTTGATTCCTCAGCCTCCCTTTCCCTCTTTACAATCTCCTCAAAGGCCATCGCTTTATCCAGATCTATAAGAAGGAAGGAGATAAAGCCCTCCATAAGTTGAATCTCTTCCGGAGTAATGGAGGGCTTCCTGATTGCGAGAAAACCCCGGTATCCCTTTCCTGTGAGAGGAAAACAGAAAAGGTCTTCCTTAAGGGATAAAGGACCATCTAAGGGAAGGCCCTCCTCCAGAGATTTGAGGTCCTCCTTACTGAAGGAGTCAGGATGGCTGAGTGCTATTTCTGATCTGCCATCTACATCTATCTTTATAATGACAGGATTATTCCCCAGTATCCGTGATAATTCATTGGATGTCTTTGCAAGAAGCGATGGGATATTCACCTCTAAGGTAATGGACTTACCAAACTCGTAGAGGAGTCTGAATCTTTCGTAACCGGCGTGTAATTCAGAATAGAGTTCGTGATTCCTTATACCAGCACCTATTATGTGGGATATAACCTCAGCAGTATAAAGGTCATCCTTAACAAAAGAATCCCTTTCCCTCCTCCTGAAAAGTATAATCCCCTTCAGTTTGGCATCAAACACAAGAGGGGCTATAATGAGGGATCTATGAAGACCGTCATAGAGGTCTCTCAATTCATCATGCTTCTCAAGGTCATTAGTCCAGAGGATACCGGAATCCTTTAAAAAGGATATACTTGAATATTTCAACAGGGCAACAGGGGGCATCCCATCCCCTCTCCCACTGTACTCTACAAGCTCAAAGGTTTCACCATCCTTCTTAAGGATATAGACCTCACAGACCAGATCAAGGGATTGGGAGATCCTCCTCACCTTTTCCCTGAGAAAATCTCTGAGGGATTCTTCAGCGCTGGAAGGTCTGGAGATATCAATAAGGAGTTCTGATACCTGGAGTTTCTGCCTCAGTCTGTCAATGATCTCATAGAATCTCTTAGCAAGAAGACCAAACTCATCCTCTCCGGGCTCAAACCTGTAAGCAAGCTCACCCCGTGAAATCCTCTCAGTGGCATCAAGGAGGTTCCTGAAAGGCCTGTCGATGGACCTCCTGAGCATTAATAAAAGGAGGATTGCCACCACAAGGGTTCCAAAAAAAAGGGCTATGATATTAATAAAGATCCTTCTCTGGATATCCCTTCCCTTATCTATTGCACTATCTATAAGTCTGAGGGATTCCCCATGGAGCCTATCAATATCATCTTCTATTGACTTCTTGATGGATAATATCCTTCCGTAAAGATCCACTGAAGACCTATCCTGAGGATTCAGGGTGAGTAATCTTGAGACATCCTCTGACAGAAGCCTGAATTCCCTCTTTATCCTCTGGACTGTCTCAAGGGATCCTCGAGATCTTTCGATCTCATTCAATATAGACCTTACATCCTCTCCCCTCTTCCATATCACCGTCTTTAAATTCGGAGAACCACTCTCCATATATCTTGAGACGGCTGATATATAAGAGATAAAGGCATCCTTGAGTCCTTCATCCTGTTTATGAAAGGAATTAAGGGTATGAAGTATTACTATCTCTTCTTTCAGGGTAAAGGAGAGGGATATAAAACCGATCCCGGAGATAAAGGCGAGTCCAAGAAATCCTATAAGAAATATAAGTAGTTTTCTCCTCAGTCTCATAATCTGGCCTCTTTAAGCTTCCTGAAAAGGGCGATATATTTACCGGCAGAACCCTTCCATGAAAAGTCCTTCTTCATAACAGACCTTACAAGAGACATCCATCTCCTCTTCTGTCTTAGAAGACAAAAGGCCCTCTTAAGAGACTTGATCATCTCTGCTGAGTTATAACCCCTAAAGAGAAATCCCGAACCTTTTTCTTTTAAATGATCATAGTCCTCTATGGTATCCACAAGACCACCTGTTGCCCTCGCAAGTGGCACTGTGCCATATCTCATGGAGATCATCTGGGTAAGGCCACAGGGCTCGTATCTTGAGGGCATAAGAAGGATATCACTTCCTGCATAGACCTTCCTTGCAAGGGCTTCATCATAACCTGTCTTCAGATACAAACTATCCTTAAAGGCTTCCGCCTCTTTTAAAAGCCTCTTCTCAATCTCCCTATCTCCCTCTCCAATCATGATAAGGCCTGCGCCCAGCCTTATTATATCCGGGATTGCCTCGGCTATGAGATCTACTCCTTTCTGAGAGGCAAATCTTCCAACAAAACCTATCAGCGGCTGCTCAGGCGTCAACCTCAGTGATAATTCCCTTAGAAGTGATATCTTACAGCTCCTTTTAGGACCGATATCCTTTATACTGTATCTCTTTGGAAGGTAGATGTCTGTCTCGGGGTTCCACAGCTCATAGTCGATTCCGTTTAATATCCCGAAGAGCCTTGATGACCTTTTCCTCAGGATACCGTCAAGACCGAATCCATATTCCTCAGTAAGGATCTCCCTTGCGTAATTCTCGCTCACAGTTGTTATTGCATCAGAGTATATTATGCCGGCCTTTAAAAGATTCACCTTTCCGTAAAACTCCAGTCCCTCAGGATTGAAATATTCCAGGCCCACCCCCATATAAGGTAATTGGGATGGATGGAAGATCCCCTGATAACCCAGGTTATGAATTGTCAGAACAGTCTTTGTATCCTTAAAAAAGGGATCTCCACTGTAGAAATTTTTTAGATAAAAGGGAATAAGGGCAGTCTGCCAGTCGTGGAGATGGATAATATCAGGCCTGAGTGAGAGGGCCTTCATCGCCTCAAGGGAGACCCGTGAAAAAAAAGAGAACCTGAGGGCATTATCGGGATAATCACCGGAGGATTCACCGTATAGACCCTTTCTCATAAAGAACTTATCACATCTTATAAAATAGGCAGGATAATCTTTATCACCTGACTCAAGCATAGAGGCCTCGATAGTCTCAGATAGTATCTGGAGCCTTATCCTGATACCTGTGTCAGAAATGTTATCGGACTTAATCACCTCGGAATAGAAGGGCATAAAAAGAAAGGCCTTAAGGCCTGCGGAGTTAAATTCCTTTATCAGTGCACCTGTCACATCAGCAAGTCCACCTGTCTTTGCATAGGGCACAGCCTCTGGTGTTACCATACAGAGGAGCATCCCTTATACCTTTACCTCCCTCATAAATCTTGCGCTCTCCTCAGGAGGCACAGGGTTTATGAAAAAACCTGAACCCCATTCAAAGCCTGCAATCTTCGTGAGCTTTGGCGTTATCTCTATGTGCCAGTGATAGAAGTCATTCTCCTCTTCATTGAAGGGAGAGGTATGGATAATAAAGTTATATGGCGGGATATCAAGGGCTGCATCAAGCTGTTTTAAGACCCTCTGAAGGACTGGGGCAAGGAGTAAAAAGTCATTATTAATGGGTCTGAAGGAGGATTGATGTTCCTTGGGGAGTATCCATGTCTCAAAGGGTGTCCGTGGAGCAAAGGGTGCAATGGCAATGTATGCCTCGTTTTCAAAGATCACCCTCCTTCCATCCTCTCTCTCCTGATTTATAATGTCACAGAAGATACACCTCTCTTTCATATCATAGTGCTTCCTTGCTGCCTCAAATTCCTCCCTGACGAGATTGGGCACAATCGGCAGTGCTATGAGCTGACTGTGAGAATGTTCCAGAGTTGCACCTGCGGCCTCTCCCTCATTCTTGAAGATCAGGACATATCTAAATCGCCTGTCTTTTTTGAGATCCTGTAGCCTCAGATAATAGGCCCAGAGGAGATCCTTTACCCTGCTCAGGGACATCGTGGAGAGGGACTCTGTATGAACAGGGGTCTCTATAATAACCTCATGGGCACCAATACCATTCATCCTGTCATACATACCCTCAGCACTCTTTTGAAGCTCACCATGTATCTGTAATGCCGGAAACTTGTTCGGCACAACCCTCAGGGTCCAGCCTGACTGTCCGGCACCCTCTGGCCTGAAGGCCATTATCTCCTTAGGGGTTGTATATTCATTTCCTGGACAGAAAGGACAGAATACTCCTGCCTTTCTCTTTATAGAGGGGGATGTAAAGTCTGTTGGCCTCTTTCCCCTTTCTACTGAGATGATTACCCACCTGCCCACGATAGGATCCTTCCTGAGTTCTGACATTTAATTCCTCCACGGGATAATTTTACTTTTGGAAATTAAGATATTATATCATTAAAAATTTGGCTGTAGCCATAAAGAAAGGGTTTCTGTTATATTCTTCTCCATGAAGTCCTATTTCAGACACAGGCCACTGAATCCGCCTTTTGAAGATCCCTGTCTTGTTATTGGGATTGTGAGACAGAAGAGGATTCTCCTCTTTGACATAGGCGACATCCACAGGCTCTCTGAAAGGGAACTCCTGAAGGTCTCTGATCTCTTTGTAACCCATATGCATATAGACCATTTTATAGGCCTTGATACCCTTCTCAGGGCAATACTCAGGAGACCCTCTCCATTAAGGATCTTCGGACCTGAGGGATTGATAGAATGTGTGGAAGGAAGGCTTAGGGGTTATACCTGGAATCTAATAAATACCTATCCCTTAAGGATAGAGGTCTACGAGATAAAGGACAAAGAGCTCAGACACTGCAGCTTTTATGCAGAGGAAGGGCTTAAACCACTGATGAGGGAATCCATCCCCTTTAATGGCCTCCTCCTTTCAGAACCCTTTTTCACTGTGAAGGCCCTCTGCCTTTCCCATGGTATTCCTGTAATATCCTACAGGATTGATGAGGAGATACACATAAATATTGATAAGGACCTCCTGCTGAAAAAGGGTCTTACAGTAGGTCCTTGGCTTTCTGAATTCAAGGAGGCCCTGATAAAAGGTGATCTGCAAAGAAGGCTTCTGGTGGGGAAGGGCTTTGTCACTGCTGAAGAGGTAAGGGATATTGCCATTATTACAGAGGGGGAAAAGATATCCTATGTTATGGATCTCTCTCCAGAAAAAGAGAATATTGAGAGGGTCATTGAATTCGTAAGGGGCTCTGACTATCTATACTGTGAGGCCTATTTCATCGATAAGGACATCCACCTTGCCCGTGAGAGGAATCATCTCACTGCAAGACTTGCTGGAGAGATTGCCAGGAAGGCAGGGGTAAAAAATATAATTCCACTACACTTCTCTCTTAGATACAAGCATATGCCCTCTGTAGTGATAGATGAAGTGAAAGAGGCCTTTTCAGGTCAGGAGGAGAAATAAGACCCCGGTTATTGCAAGGCCTATTATTGCACCAGCCACCACTTCCAGAGGGGTATGGGCATGGACAGCCACCCTGCTCTGGGATATGGCAACGGCAAGTATAAATGTGAGAAGGGAGACAAGGAGGTTACCCGAGAGGATCGTCAGGGAAAGCCATATACTGAAGGCAATGGCTGCATGGCCTGAAGGGAAACCTCCTCTAAGAGGTGTTCCTCTACCTGTGTATGCCTTAAGGAGGATCACTATTATGAGCACCACAACAAGGGATAGGACAGCCACATCCTCGCCAGAATGAGCTGAGATCACCCGACCCCCTGAGAAGATCTTCTTAAGATAAGGAAAGATAATCACATATCCTGCAAGGGCTGAGCCAAAGGCAGTTATAAGTACAGCTCCAGCAGCCATATCCTTTACAGTCCTTGCAAAATCAGAATGTCCTGGAGAGATCCTGTCCACTATCCTTTCTATTACGGTATTGAGCATCTCAGCAAGTATAACAAGCATTGCACATATGGAAAGGGCTATAAATTCTATCCTTGTAACACCAAGAATATAACCTCCAAGGACAACACCACCTGCAGTAAGGAGGTGATACCTTAGATGTCTCTGGGTCTTTGTGGCATAAAGGATTCCCTCTATGGCATTGTTAAGACTGGTGATCCATCTTCTCAAGGGCATTCAGAAGCCTCCTCTGGAGCCTCTCCATCCTCAGCTTAGAGTCTTCATCCTTTTCATGGTCGTATCCCAGTAGATGAAGCAATCCGTGGATAAGGATAAACCTCATCTCCTGTTTCAAGGGAAGATTATTCTCAAGGGCCTGCCTTTCAATCCTGTAGGGATTTATAACTATGTCTCCCAGCACGATATGACCTGAAGCCTTTTTGACCCTGGAGATCTCCTCGGGCCCATATTGAGGAAAGGAAAGGACATCAGTTGTCCTGTCAATCCCCCTGAAGAACCTGTTAAGGGACCGCATCCTGTGGTTACCCACGATAAGGATACTCAGCTCCACATCATGGAGTTTGAGAAGGTCAAAGAGCCTCAACAGGTCTCTTCTGAGCCAGGGGAGATCTATCTTTTTTCTGAGAGTTGTCCTTATGAGTATCTTCCTCATCAAACCTGAATTGAGGATAATTTATCCTTTTATGGAATATACCTGTCAGGGTATGGATGAAACTCTCTTTTATTGCTGCAATCTCCTTGAAGGTAAGATCACATTCATCAAGCTGTCCCTCCGTCATAATCCTTTCTACGATACGATTCACAAGAGCAGAAATCCTCGCAGGTGAGGGATCAGTCAGGACCCGTGAGGCAGCCTCAACAGCATCTGCCATCATAACAAGGGCTGCCTCCTTTGATGCTGGTTTTGGTCCTGGATACTTATAGTCCTCCTCTCTCACATCCTCACCACATGCCTTGGCCTTCTCATAAAAGAAGGTTATTAAGGAATCTCCGTGATGCTGCTGGATTATCTCAATAACAGCCTGTGGAAGCTTATATTCCCTGGCAAGGTCTGCACCCTCCTTTATATGGGATATAAGGACAAGGCTGCTCATATGAGGTGTTATCTGCTCGTGTCTGCTTTCACCTGTCTGATTCTCCACAAAGTAGTAGGGCATCTTTATCTTCCCGATATCATGATAGTAGGCCCCTATCCTTGCGAGGAGTTTATTCACCTTTATCCTTTCAGCAGCCGATTCAACGAGACTTGCCACAATTACGCTGTGATGATATGTACCCGGTGCTGTGGTCATAAGGGTCTTCATAAGGGGATGATCAACATCCAAGAGTTCCAGGAGGGATATATCAGTCGTTATGTTAAAGAGATTTTCAAACAATGGCAGAGAAAGAAATACCAGGGCACTCACTACAGGACCTGACATCAGGGCAAATCCCATAATGTAGAGGAAATAGGAACTAAAAAGGAGTTCCTTGGCGATGAGATAGGATAAAGAGATAATCCCATTTGCTACTGAGATGATAAGGCCTGCCCTCAGGATATGAGATCTCTTCTTTGCATTCAGGACGCTGAAGGCAGCCACGAGACTACCTATAAAGAAATATACTGAAAAAAAGGACTCTTCAAGCCAGAGTCCTCCAAGAAGGCTGATTATAAAGGAAAAGACTATTGCTGTATGAAAATCAAAGAGAAGGGTGGCAAGCATTGCCCCAGCAGGTATGGGAATGAGAAAGAGATGGACATCCCTGAATTGGATATCGAGACCCTTTGTCATTGCCATAAAGAGATATTCTCCCAATCTGGAAAGGAGCAGTGTTGAGACAAGAAGGGTGGCAATGGCAAGCATCGTCTTCTTATCTTCTATATGGCTTGGCTTATATCTTAGAAGGTCACGGTAAAAGACATAAAGAAGGAAGAAGGAAACAAAGACATAACCAGTAAAGGGATAAGGCCCCTTGCCTGTATATATGCAGAGACTGACGATAACGGATAATCCGATTATGGAGATGAGGTCTTCTCTCTTAATAAAAAGGGGGTTGCTCCTCTCAGAATTTATCCTCTTAGACCTGCTGTTTTTCAGTCCGTTCGTATTTTTCATAGGCCCTTATAATCTCCTGGACAAGTCGGTGCCTTACCACATCCCTCTCAGTAAAGTATATAAATTTTATTCCCTCAATTCCCTTGAGGATCTTCTCTGCCTCCACAAGCCCTGATATCTTCCCTGCTGGAAGATCAATCTGCGTAACATCACCAGTAATAACCGTCTTTGAATTAAAACCGAGTCTTGTAAGATACATCTTCATCTGCTCTGATGTGGTATTCTGGGCCTCATCGAGGATGATAAAGGCGTCATTAAGGGTACGACCCCTCATAAAGGCCAGTGGTGCTATCTCTATGACGCCCCTTTCTATGTATTTTGTCACCCTCTCTGGTTCCATCATATCAAAGAGGGCATCATAAAGAGGCCTTAGATACGGACTCACCTTCTCCTCTATATCTCCTGGTAGAAATCCCAGCTTCTCTCCTGCCTCCACTGCAGGCCTTGCAAGGACAATCCTCGTCACCTGTCTCTTCATAAGGGCATTTACTGCCATTGCCATGGCAAGATAGGTCTTTCCTGTGCCAGCAGGACCTATTCCAATGACAATATCATAATTCCTTATCGCCTCTATATACTCTCTCTGCGTCTCTGTCTTGGGAACAATAAATCTCTTTTTTGATGAGATAGGGATATTACTCATAAAGAGATTCTTCAGGGAGGGATCACCCTGTGAGGTCTCTATGGCATAGCGTATGTCCTCTGGTTTTATAGAATAACCCTCTGAGCTCAGCTCCCTCAGCTCCTCCACTATCTTCTTTGCCCTTCGGACTGATTCTTCCTCTCCCTTGATTATTATCTTATTGCCCCTTGCACTGATAATAACATCAAGGGCCTCTTCTATAACAGAGATATTCTTCCCCAGCACAGAATAAAGATATTCGTAATTCTCATCTCCCTTCAGTTCAAACTCTAAGGTAATCGTGGCAGTTACCTCACTCCTTAATTATTATTGAATCTATACCGTAAAGCTTCTTTATCCTTGTCTGGGCAAGTAAGGCCTCTTTCCTCGTCTTGAAGGCTCCTAAATAGACCCTTTCCACCGAACCATCCTTCTTTGTGATAAGCTCGTAATCCTCCTTCTCAAATCTTTCCTTCATCTTCTGGACCCCGCTGGGGGATTTGAAGGCCCCAACCTGTAGATAATAAAAGCCCTTTTTTAAATGGGGGGTCTCTCTTCCACTATCCTTTGGTTTTTCTGATGGTCCTGTTACAGGAGCCTGAGGGGCTGAAGGCACAACCTGTAAATCTGAATCATCTTTCTCAACGAGGCCTCCTGGCCTTTCCTCTTCTGCCACCTGAGGAGTCCGCTGGGATTCCTGAACCTGTGAAACCACAGAAGGTCCTTCTGATTTTGGGACAGAATACCTACCTACAAAATAGCCAAAGGTAAAGCTCAGGGTTGTTATCAAGAGAACTATCCCTATAACTATTGACCTGTTTAAGACTATCAGTGAACCTTCTTCCTTCTGCCTCATATTATTAACATAGCATCACCATAGGAAAAAAATCTATAGCCCATGGCAATGGCCTCCCTGTAAGCCTTTTTAAGATTCTCCAGCCCTGCAAATGCTGCTGCAAGTATCAAGGGAGTGGAACACGGGAGATGAAGGTTTGTGATGAGGCCATCGATGACCTTGAATTCATATCCAGGATATATAAAGATATCTGTTAATGCCTTTATAGAATCACCAGATGATAGGAGATGATATCTCTGAGAGGCATAACCCTCCAGTGTCCTTGTGGTGGTCGTCCCTGTGGCAATAACCCTTTTACCTTTTGATCTTACCTCTCTAATCTCCTCCATCAGATCCACTGGGATCTCAAAGACCTCCTCTTCCATCCTGTGCTCTTCTATATGCTCTGTCTTTATGGGTCTGAATGTACCTGGCCCTACATGGAGTGTTATCTTTCTTAGAAGGACCCCCTTCTCCTTCAGTTTCTCAAGAATCTCTTCAGTAAAGTGCAATCCTGCTGTAGGTGCAGCTACTGAGCCTGGAACCTCTGCATATACTGTCTGATACCACTCCCTGTCTTCAGGAAGGGGCTCCCTCTTTATATAAGGTGGAAGGGGCATCTTTCCTATCTTCCATAATATCTCATTCAAGTCACCATCGTATATCAGTCTTGCAGTCTCGGAATCAATAAGTTCTATGGATAGTTCAGGAGAGATATCAACAATCCCCCTGTAGTTCTGTTTTGTAAGGACCCTCCAGAGACCGTCATCTCTTCTGCCCACAAGGAGGATCTCAACCTTTCCACCTGTCTTTTTCCTTCCCTGAAGCCTTACAGGCAAGACCTTTGTATTATTAATCACAAGCATATCACCTTCAGAAAGGAGATCCACTATATCAGAGAACATCCTGTGAAGGATCGTTCCGTCCCTCTTTAATACAAGGAGCCTCGAGAGTCCTCTCTTTTCTGGAGGCCTCTGGGCTATTAGATGAGATGGTAGTTCAAAATGGAATTCTGAAAGCCTCATAACCTCTTTATCTCTGTCCCAGGATAAAAATAGTAAAGGATCTCCCTGTAATCCTTTCCTTCAAGGACCATATCGAGACTGCTCCACTGAGAAAGCCCCACACCATGGCCATATCCACTGCCCTCAAAGATGATATAATTGCCATCCCTTCTTATAGAGAAGCCTGTGCTGGGAAGCCTCTGCCATCCGAGAATCCTTCTTAATTCCGTGGCCTTTATCCTCTGGACTCCCCTGTAGGTCTTAATACCTATCTCTCTGACCCTTCCTGTAGATGTTCTGCTAAGGATTACCATCTCTTTTATTCCATGAATCCCTGTAAGGGCCTCCAATTCCTGAAGGGAAAAACTCCTCTGCCATGCGGAGTACGGCGAAAGCCTGGAGGTAACCTTAACAGGTTTTATATATGGAAGGGATCTTCCGAAGACCTCCTTAGGGTCCTCTGTATAATCAGAGGATGTGGAGTGGTAAAGGGCCTCAATCGGTTCTCCATTAAAAAGAAGCACCTCCCCTTCTGTCTCCTTTACTGCCCTTATAATCTCCTCGCTGTAAGGACCATTGTGGAAGACCTGATGGAATACGGTGGAGGTAAGATGAAAGGGAGCACCTTCCCTCTTTTTCATAAAATAAAGGGCGTATGTCCTTGCAATTACTGCCTGAACCTTGTAGGCCTCAAGGGGCCAGTTCTTCCCCGATTCTGCTGATACCACACCCATTACATATTCTTCAAGGGGTATCTCGTTTATTAGATATAATCTATTCCCTCCCTCCCAGACCTCAACAGAACCGCTGTAGGAAGAACCGTTAATGAGCATGGAGCCTTCAAGCCTTCCAATATAATTAAGTGGCCCTGAAGGAGGTGGCTCATTACTGTCCAGAAGGAGGACCCTGATCTTGAGTTCCTGAGAGGCAAAAGAGGCCTCAGCAGATATCAATAATAACAAAAATATCAGAAACGCCCTCATCTCATTCTCCCTATTATATAGAGTATAAGGCTCAGTATAAGGCTCAATAAAAGACCTGTCATAAGAGGAAAATAAAAGGTGAAGTTCTTTTTTCTTATGAGAATATCACCTGGAAGCCTTCCAATATAGGGTATCTTCTCAGAAAGGAGAAGCAGGATGCCTATAACAACCAGTATAAGTCCCCCAATTATTATAAACCTTCCCATATCACCGAGACCGTTCACCCTTAACCTCCCTTAACCTCTCATCCCGGGATAATATACATCCACAGTACTTCTGTCTGTAAAGCCCCAGCTCTCTGGAAAGTCTCATGGCCTCTCTGTATCCAGGTCTGAAGTCTTCAACAAAGAATTCTATATTATACCTCTCAGCAAGCTCCCTACCTACCTGGGTGATAAGTTCAAATCTTTGATAAGGGCTCACGAGAAGGGTTGTGGTGAAACCGTCAAATCCCTCTTTCTTTGCCATTCTGGCTGTCTCCTCAAGCCTCAGTCTATAACATCCTCCACATCTAAGGGGGGCTTCTGGCCTTTCCATGATCCTATCCATAAAAAGGTTCATATCGTAAAGATTATTATACATCACAGAGAATCTCCATTCCTCAGAAAGCCTTTTCAGGGCCCCAAGCCTCAGGGAGTATTCCTCAAAGGGATGGATATTGGGATTGAACCAGAGCCCTGTCCAGTTTATACCGAGACTCCTGAGCCTCTGAACAGGATAGATGGCACAATTGGCACAACATATATGGAGTAGAAGATTCATCGAGAAAAGAGACCTCCTGGGATCGTAATGCCCAAATGTTCATAGGCCTGCCTTGTAGCAAGCCTTCCACGGGGTGTCCTTTCAATAAGGCCTTCTTGCATTAAGTAGGGCTCATAGACATCCTCTATGGTATCCTTCTCCTCCCTTAAGGATGCAGAAAGACTCTCTATACCCACAGGCCCTCCACCGAATTTTTCTATTATCACCCTCAAGAGCCTTCTGTCCATTTCATCAAGACCCCTTTCATCTACATCGAGGGCATTGAGACCATACCGGGTAATCTCGAGATCTATTAATCCATTTCCCTTTACCTCAGCATAATCCCTTATCCTTCTAAGGAGCCTGTTGGCAATCCTTGGTGTGCCCCTTGAACGCCTGGCAATCTCAAAGGCTGCCTCCTCAGTTATGGATATGCCCAGTATCCTTGAAGACCTGAGCACAATGGCTGTAAGCTCTTCGGGGCTATAAAACTCAAGCCTCATAAGTATTCCGAATCTGTCCCTCAGGGGTGATGTAAGAAGTCCTGTCCTTGTGGTGGCACCTATAAGGGTGAACCTTGGAAGATTCAGCTTTAAGGTCCTTGCACTGGGTCCCTGACCTATTATTATATCAAGCTGAAAATCCTCCATTGCTGGATAAAGAAGCTCCTCCACCACCCTTGGAAGCCTGTGAATCTCATCAATAAAAAGGACATCCCTATCTGAGAGATTTGTGAGGATTGCAGCAAGATCTCCAGGCCTCTCCAGGACAGGGCCAGATGTGGTCTTGATATTCACACCCAATTCACTGGCAATTATATGTGCGAGGGTGGTCTTGCCAAGACCAGGAGGGCCTGAAAATAGTATATGGTCAAGGGGCTCCTCTCTCTGAAGGGCGGCCTTTATAAAGACAGAAAGATTATCTTTCAGCCTCTCCTGACCAATGAACTCTGAAAGGCTTCTCGGTCTCAGGGTAAGTTCAAAGTGAGCATCTCCCTCTTTCTTAAGGGGTGTTATCTCCCTCTCTCTATCACCAGATCTCATCTCTCCTCACCAGTAAGGAGTCTCAATGCCTCCTTTAAAATATCCTCCAATGGTGGCGAGGTAACAGTTATGGCGGATCCCTTTCTCCTGACCTTTTCTATCACCTCTCGTGCCTCCCTCTTCTGATATCCGAGATTCACCAGGGCTGATAAGGCATCATCGTAGATTGAACCCTCTTTCTTCATTGTAACAGGAATCTTATCCCTTAATTCAAGAATAAGCCTCTGGGCTGTCTTTCTACCAAGGCCTGGGATCTTTGTAAGCCTCTTTACATCCTCCTGATCTATAGCCCTCATAAGGTCAGAAGGCGGAAGATAAGAGACTATATTGAGGGCTGTCTTTGGTCCTATACCATTTACAGAGAGCAGGGTACAGAAGAGATCTCTTTCTTCTTCAGTAGAAAAACCATAAAGCTGAAGGGTATCCTCCTTAAAGATCGTGTGGATATGAAGAAAGACCTCAGAACCAATACCCCCCAGTACCTCAAAGGTCCTCAGGGGAATCTGCACAATATACCCCACCCCATTTATATCTATTATTATAGCCTGAGGAGACTTCTTTATAATCTTACCCCTCAAGAATCCTATCATCTTAAATCCCACAGAAGGTTATGGGCATGACATATACAGAGGGCAAGGGCGTCGGCACTGTCATGGGGAGGCCTCTCAGGAAGAGATAGTATCCTCCTGACCATCTCACTCACCTGATACTTCTCTGCTTTTCCATAACCTGTAACAGCCCTTTTTACCTCAAGGGTGGAATACTCATAAAGGGGGATCTCATGCTGGGCTATCGCAAGAAGGGCCACAGCCCGAGAGTAACTGAGACCAAGGCTTGCCCTCACACCTCCGGCAAAGAATATCTTCTCGATAACAGCCACATCAGGTCTATACCTTTCTATTACCTCTTCAAGACCACTGTAGATGAACTTGAGCCTCTCCTGTAAAGACCTCTTCCCCGATACCCTTAATACACCAGAGGCAAGGTATTCATAATCATTATTATACTGTCTGATAAGGCCGTATCCAAAATTCACTGTGCCAGGGTCCATACCAAGTATCACTAATTCTGAGTCCACTGAAGGTCTCCTCTGAAAAGGGCTAAATCTTATCTCTCTATCTTTTAGCCGGTGTCTCAAAGAGTATCTCCTCCACCATCTGGCAGAGGATATGACCAAGGGTTATATGGGTCTCCTGAATCCTTGGGGTATCATCAGAAGGAACAACAAAGGCATAATTGACCTTTGATGCGAGTTTAACACCCTTTATCCCTGTAAAGGCAATGGTCTTCAATCTCCTCTTCCTTGCCACATCCACTGCCTTAAGGACATTAGGGGAATTGCCACTTGTACTTATGGCTATAACAACATCCCCCTCCTCTGAAAGGGACTTTAACTGCCTTGCAAAGATCTCGGAATAATCATAGTCATTGGCAATTGAGGTAAGAACGGCCATATCAGTATTAAGGGCAATGGCAGGAAGACCAGGCCTCTCCCTCTTAAATCTATTCACAAATTCAGCAGCAATATGGGAGGCATCAGTGGCACTGCCTCCATTGCCAAAGAGGAGGAGTTTTTTTCCCTCATTGAAGGCAGTGGCAATAATCTTTGCCACCTCGATTATCCTGTCAATATTCTCCCTGAAAAAGCCCTCCTTGACAGCAATACTCTCCTGATATGCCTTAATCACCTTCTCCCTCATCAGAAAAATGATACTCAATAAAGGAGAGGGATGTCAATGATTGGTTTATTATTTTAAGATGTCACATTAAGCTTACAACAAAATACCCAGCGAGGTGTTAAAGTATTAAAAACTTCAATTTAAGTTGAAAGATACTTCAGAACTTCTTGGGATAAGCTCCAGAGAGGTAGTAATTTATTGCTTATAACTCCTGAAAGATCGTAATCTGAAGTAGATTAGGGTATCCACGCTTACCATGATGGCATTTATGATATAAAGGAATACAACGGCATCGTAATTATAAAGGATCTTATGGATAATACCTGCCAGATAACCTACAAGCACTATAATCAAAAAGACAGGGCTCTAACCAGTTACATCTCTTGTCTTCAGTGATCTGTATATCGAAAAAGGCCAGGCAGCACCAAAGGAAATGATCATGATTGCTTCAAATGGACTCATCAGGTTTATAAGATTCAAAGGATCCTCAAATTTTTATCGACTGATTGAGAAACATAACTCCCACAATATACATACCCTCTTCTCTTAAAACCCATTTAACCATTGCCTGCCTTCTTTTACCAGAAGGTTCAAAGGTTATCACATTTCCTATCTCAAGGGGTGTCGTGGTTTTAAGGCATAATCCTCCCTCGCTGGTGTTTACAATCTCTGCCTTTGCTGATACCTCTTTCTTTACTCCAAGCTCTATCCTCGAAAAAGAGAAAGGTAATTCTCCACTGGAAGGTATCCTTTCGTGTCTTCTTATAGGTCTTCCTGCTACCATATTATGCCACTACTGCCTGCTTCACCTTCTTTTCTTCTGCAAGCCTGAAGACCTCCTGGGCATTGAATGTTCCATCAATTGCCTGAACAGGACATCTTGCTGTGCATATTCCACAACCAATGCATCTTGACTGATCTATTATATGTTTCTTCTTGGGTTCTCCTGAAGCTGCATTAACAGGGCATACCTTTGCACAGATCTGACAGCCAATGCAAGTTTCAAGGACAAAGGCCTTTGGTCTCTGTGGTATATAATCCTTTATAGCCTTTGTAGGACACTTTGTAACACAAAGCCCACAGACCCTGCACCTGTCAAGATTTATCCTCGAGAGATTATCCTTGAGCTCAGGTGCATCAAAGGGACAGACCTTTACACATATCCCGCAGGCAATACAGCCAACTTGACAGTTCTTCTTCGTCTCAGGCCCTTTATCCTTTGAATGGCATGCCACAAGCACCTGCTTTGAGGCAGGAAGGACCTCTATGACCTTTACAGGACAGGCCTGTTCGCATTTTCTGCAGCCCGTGCACTTTGTTATATCCACATGGGGAAGATGATCCTCTGTCATGGTGATGGCACCAAAAGGACATACCCTCGCACAGGTGCCATATCCAAGGCATCCATATCTGCAGGCCTTGTCTCCACCTCCGGCAAGCACTGCTGCCCTGCAATCCTTTACTCCTTCGTATCTGAATCTCTTTACTGACCTCGACCAGCCTCCCTGGCACATGATCCTTGCATAAAGGGGCGCTCTTGCCTCAGCCTTCTTACCTGTTATAATGGCAACCATTTCTGCTGACCTCTTTCCACCAGGGGTACAGAGATTTGGTGGGACATTGGGATCCTTAACAACGGCCTCGGCGTATTGCTCACATCCAGCATATCCACAGGCCCCACAATGGGCATGGGCAAGATACTCCTTGACACGTTCCACCTTTGGATCAATCTTAACAGAGAATCTCTTTGCTGCAAAGGCAAGTCCGAGCCCGAAGATGGTTCCGATCCCGGCAACGAATATAGCTGTAAACTTCAGCGTTGCTCCTATATCAACATGCTCCTTTGCCTCGATCCCACCTCCAACACCGGCATAGGCAACTGAGGTATAAAGGAGTATTATTAAAAACACCGAACTGAATCTTTTCATTTCTCCTTTTCCTCCTTTAATTCATGGAATGAAAGAGGAACTTCCTCAGCATAGCTATAAACCTCTATATTGAGGTCTTTTGCAATCCTCAATGCCTCTGGTTCTACCATAGGAGATATAACGATCTTCCTCTTTACTCTTAGATTGTGCCTTTTTTCATAGAATTCAACCTTTCTCACAAAGGATTGCCTTCAGGGCATTCCTGAAGGATTCTTCGGTCATAAGACCCCATCTGGCACCGAGGGCACCTATGGTTGAATCAAACCTCCTACCACCTCTTGTCATTTTCTTCAAGCCTACGAATTATGCGATCAAACCTATCCTCTGTCTTCTTCTTGTCGGGATATCTTTTAGAGGTAAGATCTCTTTTTATAAGGCCTGGAAGTTCCTTGATGATAAGCCCTTTGATCTCCTTCTTTGTAATAGACTTGGGCATGATTTATATTAAAATATAACTGCCCTACAAAACAATCAGTCCTGAAAATCCTGTAAAGGCAAGGGCTATAAGACCTGTTGTCACAAATGCAATAGGTAATCCCTTAAAAGGTGCGGGCACATCAGCAAGCTCAAGTTTTTCCCTTATACTTGCCATTATAATAAGTGCAAGGGCAAAGCCAATACCCGAACCAAGACCAAAGGCGAGGCTTTCTATAAAGGTATATTTCTCACTCGCATTTATAAGAGGAACTGCAAGGATTATACAGTTTGTGCTTATGAGTGCAAGGTATATTCCCAGTTTATAATAAAGGCCAGGGGAGACCTTCCTCATTATTGTATCAGAGGCCTGGACAAAGGCAGCAACCACCCCAATGAATATCACTATCTTCAGGAATGTTATGTCAAGGGGAATCATGATATAGTTATAGATGAACCAGCTCAGTGCTGCACTTATAACCATGACGGATGTAAAGGTTATACTCATACCTACTGCCGTCTCCATCTTCTTCGAAACACCAAAGAATATGCAGAGTCCGAGGAATCTTGTAAAGACGAAATTATTTATTAAAGAGGCAGCTATAAAAAGCTCAAAGAGTTTTGTGAATTCCCTTTCCATCTAATCTCCTCCTCTCAATGATGCCCTGATTGGGCCTTCTGAGAATATCTTGCATTTATCCAGTTAAAGAATGCCATCAGTATTCCCACAGCAAGAAAACCTCCTGCTGGAAGGATCATTATGAGAAGGGGCTTAGATGGCACAATCGGAATTTCCCAGAGAGATCCCCTTCCAAGAAGCTCGCGGAAAAAGCTTATGACAACAAGGGCAAAGAGGAAACCCAGGCCCATTCCAATGCCATCAAACATAGAAGGAGCAATCCTGTTCTTGCTTGCAAACATCTCTGCCCTTGCAAGGATTGATGCAAAGGCCACTATGAGCTGTATGTAGAGACCCATCTCTTTATAGGCCTCCCTGGCAAAGGCAGCCATTATCATATCTGTAACAGAGACCCATCCAGAGATTATGAGCATA